>NZ_BOVK01000048.1 GCF_018403685.1 Xylanibacillus composti | reverse complement strand
CAAAATCTTTGACAGACCCCAAAATAAAGGGAATTTACGGATTTATTTCGTTCATACGCGCCCCCGCTGATCAAATAGCGGAACCCCGTGGTCTTATTTCACACTTAGCACCTGCTTGAATGCACATAGACTCCGGATACGACCAATAATTCCCGCTATTTTCTCCCCTGTTGAGAAGAAGACCGAAATAAGACCAATAATTTCCTTAAATTTGGGATGACAATGACCCGTTTGCTTACCCGAAACGAATTGCCCGGATCAGCATCCCCCCGATCAACTCACGACTAGCCATCCTCATCCATCTACTTTTCCATTTCCGTCATCCCAACTCCATCTACATCCCTCTCTTTCCCCAACTTCATTCCATCCCCATCCTCTACTTTTCCATTCCCATCATCCCAACTAATCTCCATCTCAACTTCCATCTACACCCCTACCCCATCTACATCCCTCTCTTTCCCCAACTTCATTTCCATCCCCATCCATCTACCTCCACCGACATCTGCACAAAAACAAAACCTCGCGCGCCCTTTGCCTGCTTCCCACATCCCCTATTCAACATAGCAGCAAATGCAAAAAACCTTCGTCTCGTCTGGCTGCCAAGGTGCGGCATGCGCATAACGATAACGAAGGCTTTTTCCTCTTGTGGGACGCATAGATGGAAAGCTAAGCCGGTATCAGACGGCAGACGGTTGTCGCCATGTGCTTAATCGACTGACAAAATACCAGGACTCGTTCTGGCTGACAAGGCTGCCGCCGATGCGTTCTAGTCGTCCGACAATATGCCCAGAATTTGCAGCAAGTACAGGAACAAGTTAATAAAGGACAGGTACAGGCTCAGTACGGCGAGCGGGATCATCTCGTCCGGCAGCCCGTGCTTGTATTGGGAGATGTCGTATAGGATAAACCCGGAGAACACGAGCACCCCGAAAAATCCAATCGTCAACCCGAGCGCGCCTGTATGCATCGCCGGGACGAAAAATCCGATCAGCGAAAAGCCGATCAGCGCACAGATGCCGACCATCAAAAATCCGCCCAGGAAGCTGAAGTCACGCTTGCTGTTGTAAGCGTACAGCGTCAGCCCTCCGAAGATCAACACGGTCAGGATAAACGCCGCATGAACAATGCCGGCTCCGCCAATACCCGCATAATGCGCGATCGCCGGATAAATCGTAATGCCGCTGATAAATACGAAGGCATACACGAATCCGTACCCGATCGCTTTGCCTTTCCGGCGGATAAAGATCGAAGCAATCAGCATGCCGATATTAATGACGATCAGCGGCAGAAATAGGGCCGGCGGCACATGCGTGCCGACGAACGTGCCGACGAAAGCCACCAAGATGGACAAGGTAAACATGCGCATCAGCTTGTGAAAAGACGCATTGTAATCCTGTTCGGCGGCCATGACGGTTTGTCTGGTTTCCATGTTCAATCAATCCCTCTCTTCCTCCATAAGCTATTCCACTTGGATGCACGTCCGGCAGTCCAAGCAACTATTACCATTGTATCATATTTTTTCGGCAATCATACCGAGAATTTGGCAAAAGGACTCGAGTCATCCCCCCGCTGCCAAGCGGCGAGATCAAGCGCCAACGAAGCGCATCGCGCACAGTCGCCACGCCAGTCAAATGCCTGTAGCCCGGCATCTCGCATGATGTCGTTCATTCCGCAAGCCCCGTCTCCCAGCTAGCCTTGCTGCGAGAGATCGAATGCCTTCTTCCCGATATCCGTCCGATAGTGGCGGCCCTCATAGACGATCCGCTCCACATCCTCATATGCCTTGGCGCGGGCCTCCGCCAAGTCTGCGCCCAGCGCGGTGACGCCCAGCAGCCGGCCGCCATTGGTGACAATCTGCCCGTCCTTCTCGGCTGTCCCGGCGTGGAACACGATCGATTCCCGCACGTCGTTCAGTCCGCTGATCGGCATGCCTTTCTCGTAAGGTCCCGGATAGCCGCCCGAAGCTAGAACCACGCAGACTGCTGCTTCATCCGTCCAGGAAATCTCCATGTCCTGCAAGCGTCCGTTCACCGTCGCCAGGAAAATATCCACCAGCTCCGTCTCCAGACGAGGCAGCACAACCTGCGTTTCCGGATCGCCGAAGCGGCAGTTGAACTCAATCGTCTTCGGCCCGTCCGGCGTGATCATCAAGCCCGCATAGAGCACCCCTCTGAACGGACGCCCTTCGGCAACCATCGCCTTCGCCGTTGGCTTGAGGATCGTCGCAATCGCTTCGTCCACAATCGATTGCGGGATGTGCGGCACCGGAGAATACGTGCCCATGCCTCCCGTATTCGGCCCACGGTCATTGTCATAGACCGGCTTATGATCCTGTGCCGGCACCATCGGTCGAACGACCTCCCCGTCCACGAAGGCCAGGATCGACATTTCCTGCCCGGTCAAGCATTCCTCGATCACGACCGAATTGCCCGCATCGCCGAAGCTCTTCTGCACCATGATGTCGCGCAGCGCCGTTTCGGCCTCCTCCCACGTTGAAGCGACCGTTACCCCCTTGCCTGCCGCCAAGCCGTCGGCTTTAATAACAATCGGCAAGCTTTGCTCGCGCAAGTAGGCATGTGCAGACTCATAGTCCGTGAATGATTCGTACGCTGCTGTCGGAATGCTGTATTTTTTCATCAGATCCTTCGTAAACACCTTGCTGCCCTCGATAATCGCCGCATTCTTCCGCGGTCCGAACACCGGAATGCGATGCGACTCCAGCACATCCACGATGCCTGCGAACAACGGGTCTTCCGGACCTACGACGACCAGGTCCACCACGTGATCCAGCGCGAACTGCGCCAGCTCTTCGAACTGGTCCTCCTGAATCGGCACATTCTCCGCAAATTCCGCAATGCCGGCATTGCCCGGCGCGCAGTAAATCTTGGTGATCTTGGCGCTTTTGGCAAGAGCCCACACAATCGCATGCTCCCTGCCGCCGCGGCCTACTACTAAAATACGCACTGCTAATTGCCCCCTGTCACCCTCGTCTATTTCCTTCATCATAGCGAAAAAGCGGCGCCCTGACTAGTCCCTTCGGCAGGGGCCGGAGCGCCGCAACGAATACCCGCAAAAGTAATAGAAACCTTCAAAACCTTCGATTAGTGCTTGAAATGGCGAACGCCGGTGAACACCATCGCGATGCCGTACTTGTCCGCCGCCTGAATCGACTCCTCGTCCTTGATCGAGCCGCCCGGCTGAATGATCGCCTTGACGCCCGCCTGCGCCGCCAGCTCCACCGTATCGCCCATCGGGAAGAACGCATCGCTCGCCAGAGCCGCGCCCTGCGCCTTGATCCCGGCTTGCTCAATCGCAATCCTGGCCGCGCCGACCCGGTTCATCTGTCCGGCACCGACGCCGACCGTCATATCATCGTTCGCCAGCACAATCGCATTCGACTTCACGTGCTTGACCACCTTCCAGCCGAACAGCAGCTGCCGCATCTCCTCCGGCGTCGGCTGCCGCTTCGTGACCACCTTCAAATCCGCCTCGGTCAAGCTGCGGTCATCCACATCCTGCACCAGAGCGCCGCCTTCTACCGTCACGACAATCGGGTCCGCCGCTTTCTTCAGCGCTCCTTCGCCAAGTGCGAGCAGGCGAATGTTCTTCTTCTGCATAAGGATTTCCAGAGCCTCCGGCGAGAACGTCGGCGCGATGACAATTTCCAGAAAAATGCCGTGAAGCCGCTCCGCCGTCTCCTTCCCAATCTCGCGATTGGCCGCTACAATGCCGCCGAAGATCGAAGTCGGATCAGCCTCGTAAGCCTTCACGTACGCCTCGTCAATCGTCGTACCGATGCCTACGCCGCACGGATTCATATGCTTGACCGCCACAACCGCCGGCTCCTGAAATTCCTTCAGAATCGAAATCGCCGCATTCGCGTCGTTAATATTGTTGTAAGAAAGCTCCTTGCCGTGCAGCTGGGCAGCAGTCGTAATCGTGCCTGCCTCTGCCAACGGCCTGCGGTAAAAAGCAGCGCTCTGATGCGGATTTTCCCCATAGCGCAAATCCTGCACCTTTTCATAGGTTACCGTCAACCGCTCTGGATAAGCCTCTCCGGTCTGCTTGGACAGGTACTCCGAAATCAGGGCATCGTAAGCGCCTGTATGACGGAACACCTTGGCAGCCAAGCGCTTGCGCGTATCCAGTGTCGTATCGCCGTTCTGCTCGATTTCCTCCAGCACCGTGCCGTAATCTGCCGCATCCACGACAACGGTGACAAAAGCATGGTTCTTCGCAGCGGAACGCAGCATCGTCGGCCCGCCGATGTCGATATTCTCAATCGCATCCTCATAGCTGACATCCGGCTTCGCAATCGTCTGCTGGAACGGATACAAATTCACCACGACCAGATCGATATAGTCTAGTCCGAGCTCCTTCATCTGACGCACATGCTCCTCGCTATCGCGAATCGCCAGCAGCCCGCTGTGCACGGCTGGATGCAGCGTTTTGACCCGTCCGTCCAGCACCTCCGGGAACCCCGTAACCTCCGAAATGCCCGTGACCGGCACCTGATTTTGCTCCAGCAGCGTCTTCGTCCCGCCCGTCGAGATGAGCTGCACACCCTTTTCCGCCAGCTTGGCGGCGAATTCCACAATGCCTGTCTTGTCCGAAACACTGATTAACGCACGCTTGATTGCCACTTGATTGCCTCCGTTCTGAATAATCTTCCTTTTTTGCCCTTTGATCCAGACCGTTCCTCTTTCTCGAAAAAAGAAGCCAAACCTCCGAAGCGATCCCATTCACCGAACCTGCCACACACAACCGTTCCTGCTACTCCGCCAGCACTGCCACTTTCCGATCCTTCAGCTGCACACGGCCTTGCTGCATCCAGCCAATGACGCGCGGGTACAGCTCCCGCTCAACTTGGTGAATGCGTTCGATCAGCGTGTCCTCCGTATCGCCTTCCTGAATCGGCACGGGCTCCTGCGCGATAATCGGTCCCGTATCCATGCCGAGATCGACGAAGTGCACCGTAACCCCGGTCACCTTCACCCCGTATTCGAGCGCATCGCGCGCGCCGTGCGTGCCGGGAAATGCCGGCAGCAACGACGGATGAATGTTGATCATCCGGCCGTAATACGGCTCCACCAGCACCGGCGTCAGCAAGCGCATATAGCCGGCCAGCACGACCAGGTCGATCTGCCGTTCGCGCAGCTTGTCGAGCAGCACGCGCTCGTAGTCTTCCCGCGACCCGTAATCCTTCGGGCTGAACACAAATGCCGGGACGCCGGCCTTCTCCGCCCGTTCGATCACATAAGCGCCGGGACGGTCGCAGACGAGCAGCTCCACCTGCACGTCCAATTGCCCTGACGCCGCTTGATCGGCGATCGCCTGAAAGTTGGAGCCGCTGCCGGAAGCGAATACGGCAATCCGCAGCTTGCCTGGAGCTTGCCGCCCTTGCTCCGTCTGCGGGCCCGGCATCACTCAGCCGCCCCCGCAAACTGCACGCGCTTGTTGCCAAGCGTCACGCGGCCAATCTTGTACGCCTTCTCGCCCATCTCTTCGGCAATGCGGATCGTCTCTTCCGCTTGCTCCTGCGGCACGATCACGACCATGCCAATGCCCATGTTGAATGTCGTGAACATGTCGTCGTGCGAGATGCTTCCGTCCTGCTGGATTTGCTGGAAGATTGGCTGGATCGGCCACGTGCCTTCCTGGATCTCCACATTCACATCAGCAGGCAGGATGCGCGGAATATTCTCGATGAACCCGCCGCCTGTAATGTGCACCAATCCGTGCAAGCGCACCTTTTCCTTCAGCGCCAGCACCGTCTTGACATAGATGCGAGTCGGCGTCAGCAGCACTTCGCCTAACGGCTGGTCGAAGCCCGGCAGTGTCTCGTCAAGCCGGTAGCCCTTCGTCTCAAGCAGCAGCTTGCGCACGAGCGAATAGCCATTGCTGTGAATGCCGCTGGACGCGAGGCCAATCACACAGTCGCCCGGCTGAATGCGGGAGCCGTCAATCATTTCGCTGCGTTCCACGATGCCGACCGTAAATCCGGCTATGTCATATTCCCCGTCTGCATACATGCCCGGCATCTCGGCCGTTTCGCCGCCAATTAGCGCACAGCCCGCCTGCACGCACCCGTCGGCAATGCCTTTGACAATGCTCTCAATCTTCTCCGGCACGAGATGGCCCGTCGCCAAATAGTCCAGGAAGAACAGCGGCTCCGCTCCTTGCACGACGACGTCGTTCACGCACATGGCGACCGCATCGATGCCGATTGTATCGTGCTTATCCATTTGGAACGCCAGCTTCAGCTTCGTGCCAACACCGTCGGTCCCGGATACAAGCACAGGCTCCTCATATTTCTTCGGGGGCAGCCCGAACAAGGCGCCGAACCCGCCCAATCCGGTCAGCACCTCGGGCCGAAACGTCTTTTCCACATGCTTCTTCATCCGGTCCACAGCTTCGTTGCCTGCGGCAATATCCACCCCGGCTTGCTTATAAGCGTCTGACACTCGGACTCACTCTCCTTTTAGCTTTTTCCTATACCTCGCCCGCAGCCGCACAATCGACATTCCAGGCCGACTCCCATTTAGTGATCATCTCTGATCTTATTTCACCTGCAACCGGCCCGCTCGCCCAATTAGTGATCATTTCTGATACTTATTTCAGCGACCAGAGCCAACTTTCACCCGAAATCCGGGAATTAATGACCACGGATGATCACTAATTCCCAGATGCCGCACAATTACTGCGAAACAAGATCAAAAATGAGCGTTATTCGCAACAAGACGCATGATCTGCACACCCTTTGCCAAACCAATGCCGTCCGTTTACCTGACCGTGATGCG
Organism: Xylanibacillus composti; assembly: GCF_018403685.1. NCBI lineage: Bacteria > Bacillati > Bacillota > Bacilli > Caryophanales > Paenibacillaceae > Xylanibacillus > Xylanibacillus composti. The sequence goes on along the minus strand of NZ_BOVK01000048.1, from coordinate 9,526 downwards.
CTCCTCGGACACGCCGTGCTCCTGCGCCAGCTTCGTCGGATAGTCGTTGTCGAAGCAGGCGAGGCACATGCCGCTGTTGATGTCGTTGTTGTTCGTCCCGATCGCCCGCAGCAGTCCGTCCTTGGACAGGAAGTGCAGCGAATCGGCATTGATCTGCTTGCGGATTTCCTCCACCGTCTTGTTGCCGGCAATGAGCTCATCCTTGCTCGGCGTATCGATTCCGTAATAGCACGGATTCATGAACGGCGGCGAGCTGATGCGCACATGGACCTCCGTGGCGCCCGCTTCCCGCAGCAGGTTCACGATCCGCAGGCTCGTCGTGCCGCGCACGATTGAATCGTCGATCATGACGACCCGCTTGCCTTCCACCACCTTGCGCACCGCGCTGAGCTTCATCTTCACGCCCTGCTCGCGCAGCTCCTGGCTCGGCTGGATGAACGTGCGGCCGGTATAGCGGTTCTTGATCAAGCCCAGCTCGTAGGGAATGCCGGTCTGCTCGGCGAAGCCAATCGCCGCAGAGATGCTCGAGTCCGGGACGCCGGTTACCACATCCGCATCCACGAACGACTCCATCGCCAGCTCGCGGCCCATCCGCTTGCGCGCCGAATGGATGTTGATCGCGTCAATATCGCTGTCCGGACGGGCGAAATAAATGTACTCCATCGAGCATACGGCACGGCGCTGCCCCTCGGCGAACTTCATCTCGCGCAGGCCCTCCGCATCGATGACGATAATTTCGCCCGGCTTCACATCGCGCACATATTCGCCGCCAACCGCGTCGAAGGCGCACGACTCGGAGGCGAACAGCCAGGCATCGCCCAGCTTGCCCATCACGAACGGGCGCAGGCCGTGCGGATCGAGCGCCGCAATGAGCCGATCACGCGTCATGAACAGGAACGCATAAGCGCCCGTCACTTGGCCCAGCGCTTCCTTGACCGCCTCCAGCAGATCGTCATGCCTGGAGCGCGCGATCAGATGCGCCACCACTTCCGTATCGCTGGAAGTCTGGAAGATCGAGCCTTCCCGCTCCAGACGGCGGCGAATTTCCGGCGCGTTGACGAGATTGCCGTTCGTGGCGATGGCCAGATCGCCTTCCTTGTACTTGAAGACGAGCGGCTGCGCGTTCGCCAGCTTGCTCTCGCCAGCCGTCGAATAGCGCACATGCCCGATGCCAATCGAGCCCTTCAGCGTAGTCATCAGCTCGTTGTCGAACACTTCCTTGACGAGGCCCATCCCGCGGTGATAGACGAAGTGATCGGCATCCGCTGTGCAGATGCCCCCGCTTTCCTGACCGCGGTGCTGGAGCGCATGCAGGCCGTAATAATTCAATTGGGCGGCGTCCGGATGACCGTACACCCCGAATACGCCGCATTCTTCCTTCAATTTATCGAAAAAGCCGTCATGATCATGGGTCACGCCATCGTTGTAGAATCGTCCGGTCCAGAGCGGGGAAGCCTCAGCTTGGGCGTATGGTCTAGCCGCGCCTGCGGAAGCGTTCGTCCGCTGCGGCGCGAAGAGCTGCCCATCGCCCGCCCGCTGCCCTGCCTGTCCGGAAGAGTCTGTTACTTCATGAGGCATGGAATCGCATCCTTCCAAGTTCGTTCGAGTTGTTCGACCGTTGCTGCAATTTTCTCGCTGCCATTCACATTTACCTTCAAGGATGTTCCGCCTGCGGTGCCAATTCGGCTGCAAGGCACGCCTTGCTTCTGGAAGAAGTCCAGAACCTGCTCTGCCTGCTCCGCCTTGACGGAGATCAGCACGCGCGACTGGCTCTCGCTGAACAATGCTACGTCCGGACGCAGCGTCGTATCCACGGCAATCTCGGCTCCCAGCTCGCCGGCTATGCAGCTTTCCGCCAGCGCTGCCGCCAGGCCGCCTTCCGCCAAGTCATGCGCCGAAGCGATCAGCCCGGCCTGAATGGCTTCCAGCAGCGCATCTTGCAGACGCTTCTCCACGTCCAGATCGATTGCCGGCGGACGGCCTTCCGTCACGCCGTGCAGCACATACTGGAACTCGCTGCCGCCAAGCTCTGCCTTCGTCTCGCCGAGCAGCAGCACTGCGTCTCCCTCAGCCTTGAAGCCCTGTGTCGTAATGTGGTCGAGATCGGCAATCAGGCCGACCATGCCGATAACCGGCGTCGGGTAAATCGCGCCTTTGGCATTCTCGTTGTACAGGCTGACGTTGCCGCCGATAACCGGCGCGTTCAGCTTCACGCATGCCTCGGAGATGCCGTCTGCCGCACGCTCCAGCTGCCAGAAGATGTCCGGCTTCTCCGGGCTGCCGAAATTCAGATTGTCTGTAATCGCTAGCGGCTTGCCGCCGGAGCACACGACGTTGCGCGCAGCTTCGGCCACGGCAATCTTGCCGCCCACTTCCGGATCGAGGTACACGTAGCGTCCGTTGCAATCCGTCGTCATCGCCAGCGCCTTGCGCGTGCCTTCCACGCCGACCACTGCCGCATCCGAACCCGGCGGCACGAACGTATTCGTCCGAACCATATAGTCGTATTGGTTGTACACCCATTCCTTGCTGGCTACCGTCGGGGAAGCCAATACGCGCAGCAGCGCATCGTTCAAATCCGTCACTTCCGGATATCGGGTTGTATCCACCTTCGCATTCGCTTCATAATACGCCGGCACCTTGGAAGGCTTGTGATAGACCGGACACTCGTCTACGAGCGCTTTAACCGGCATATTACCGACCTCTTCGCCGTGGTGGATCAGCCGCAGACGGCCGTCATCCGTCACATTGCCGACATTGACACAGTGCAGCCCCCAGCGCGCAAAAATCGCCTTCGCCTGCTCCTCTTTATCCGGCTCGACAACGAACAGCATCCGCTCCTGGGATTCGGACAGCATCATTTCGTAGGCCGTCATGCCCGATTCGCGCTGCGGCACCCGATCAAGATGGAGCACCATGCCGTTGCCGGCCTTGCTTGCCATCTCGGCGCTGGAGCACGTCAGCCCCGCTGCGCCCATGTCTTGAATGCCGATGACGATGCCGGAATTGATCAGCTCGATGCACGCTTCCATGACGAGCTTCTCCATGAACGGATCGCCGACCTGCACAGCCGAGCGCTTCGCTTCCGACTCTTCCGTCAGCTCCTCCGAAGCGAACGTCGCCCCGTGGATGCCGTCGCGGCCCGTCTCCGGCCCGACATAAAATACCGGGTTGCCAATGCCGCTGGCCACGCCGCGCTGAATCTTGTCATGATCAATGATGCCGACGCACATCGCATTGACGAGCGGGTTGCCCTCGTAGCTCTCGTCGAACATGACCTCGCCGCCAACAGTCGGAATGCCGATGCAGTTGCCGTAACCGGCGATGCCGGACACAACGTGCTCGAACAGGTACTTGACCCGATCATTCTCCAGGCGTCCGAAGCGCAAAGAATTGAGCAGCGCCACCGGGCGCGCGCCCATCGAGAAGATGTCGCGGATAATGCCGCCCACCCCGGTTGCAGCGCCTTGATACGGCTCCACCGCAGACGGATGGTTATGGCTTTCAATCTTGAACACGACCGCCTGGTTGTCGCCGATATCGACGATGCCCGCGCCTTCGCCCGGTCCCATCAGCACCTGCGGCCCATCGACCGGAAAGCGCTTGAGGATCGGCTTCGTGTTTTTATACGAGCAGTGCTCCGACCACATGACGCTGAACACGCCGATTTCTGTGTAGTTCGGCTTGCGTCCGAGAAAACCGCAAATCATCGCATATTCCTCGTCGGTCACACCCATTTGTTTATATAATTGCTGTTCTTCGATTTGTTCCGCTGTCGGTTCCTTAACGAGCTGCTGCGCCATTTTGTTCCCTCCAAGCACTAAGAATGGACGTAAACATGCGTTTTCCGTCTACCGATCCGAGCAGCTCCGAAACCGCCCGCTCCGGATGCGGCATCATGCCGAGCACATTGCCCGCCTTGTTGCAGATGCCCGCAATATCGTCAATCGAGCCGTTCGGGTTGGAGCCCGCATACCGGAACACGATCTGGTTGTTCGCCTTCAATTCCGCCAACGTTGCTTCATCGCAATAATAATTGCCTTCGCCATGCGCGATTGGAATATCTATCACTTCGCCTGCCTCATACTCTCTGGTGAACGGCGTGGACGCATTTTCCACGCGCAGGTCCGCCGGATGACAGCGGAACTTCAAGGAGTTGTTGCGCAACAGTGCGCCAGGCAGCAATCCGGCTTCGGTCAGGATCTGGAAGCCGTTGCAAATGCCGAGCACATACTTGCCCTCTTCTGCAGCCTTCACCAGCGCACCCATGACGTTCGTGAAACGGGCAATCGCGCCGCAGCGCAAGTAATCGCCATAGGAAAATCCGCCGGGCACAATAATGCAGTCATATGCGGACAAATCATCCGCCGTGTGCCACACATAGTCTACCGGTTCGCCTAGCGCCTCGACGGCCTTGTAGCAGTCAATATCGCAATTGGAGCCCGGAAATACCAATACGCCAAAACGCATTAGACGCCCTCCTTCACATGCTCCGTCAGCTCAAAACGGTAATCCTCCACGACCGTATTGGCCAGCAGCTTCTCGCACATTGCCTTCAGGCGGCTCTCCGCTTCAGCCCGGTCCGCCGTATTCAGATCGATCTCCATATATTTGCCGATGCGCACCCGCTCCACATCATCGAATCCCATCGTGTGCAGCGCTCCCTGAACCGCAGTGCCTTGCGGGTCAAGCACATTTTCCTTAATCGTTACATAAACGGTCGCTTTGAACATTTGGCAATGGCCTCCTTATAGGTTCGACCTGTCCGGTCGATGATTGATCTTTTTTTGTGCACTACTATATATGAAGAAAAAAAGAATACACTTTAAGCTTCCGTCAACCGGCGGTAGATGTCGCGGTATCTGGCCGACGTCGCTTCCACAACCTCTTGCGGCAACGGGTCGGGCTCGCTGTTCTTGTCCCAGCCGGAGCCTGCCAAGTAGGCGCGTACTGGCTCCTTGTCCATGCTGTCGATTTCAATGTCGAGCGCGTAATTGTCCTTCGCCCAAAATCGCGAGGAATCCGGCGTGAACAGCTCGTCAATCAGAATAATTTCGCCATCTGCCAAGCCGAATTCAAACTTGCAGTCTGCAAGCAAAATTCCTTGTTCCTCGCATTTCTTCGCGGCGAATTGATACAGCGCCAGACTCTTCTCCTTCAGCGCCAGCGCCAGGTCCTCACCCACACGGCGGGCCATCTCCTCGAACGGGATGTCCTCGTCGTGGCCGACGTCATTTTTGCCGGCCGGCGTGAAGATCGGCTGCTCCAGCCTCTCATTCTTGCGCAGGCCTTCCGGCAGCTTGATGCCATTCACTTCACCCGTTTTTTGGTATTGTCTCCATCCGCCGCCGGTAATATAGCCGCGCACGACGCATTCGATGTCAATGCGCTCGGCCTTCTTCGTTACCATGATACGGTCTTGCAGCTTGCCGGGCCCTGCAATCTTGTCGGCAATCCGATCAATGTCGGTATGCACGACATGGTTCGGCAGCAGCTCCTCCGTCTGCTCAAACCAGTACTTGCTCAACAAGTTCAGCACACGACCCTTGTCCGGAACGGCAGGCTTGAGCACATAATCGAAGGCGGAGATCCGGTCCGTCACCACGATCAAGTAGTGCTCGCCGAGATCGTACAATTCCCGTACCTTGCCTTTGTACAACAGAGGCGCGCGTACAAGCCCTTCCGCTGTATCGAGCGCATAATCCGATGGTTTCATCTCACAGGCCTCCCAATTAGACGCGTCTAGCGGCAACCCATTGGGCAACCGCTGCGCGTTCGAATGTCGGTTATTCGGTTAAGCCAAGCCGTTCAAAAATCGTGTCGACATGCTTCAGATGCCAAGCCGGGTTGAAGCAGTCCTCAATTTCTTCCTTGCTGAGCACCTCTGTAATAGCCGGCGAGGACAGCACAATGTCCTTGAAGGAGCGCTGCTCCTCCCACGCCTGCATCGCGCGCGGCTGCACGGTGTCATACGCCTGCTCGCGGCTGAAGCCCTTGTCGATCAGCTTCGTCATGACCCGGCCAGAGAACGGCACGCCGTAGGTGCGTTCCATGTTGCGCTTCATATTGTCCGGGAAGACGGTCAGGTTTTGCACAATTCTGCTGAAGCGGTTCAGCATGTAGTTCAGCAATATCGTCGCATCCGGCAGGATGACGCGCTCCACCGAAGAGTGCGAGATATCGCGCTCGTGCCACAGCGGCACATTCTCATAGGCCGATACCATATGGCCGCGAATGACGCGGGACAGGCCGGAGATGTTCTCGCAGCCGATCGGGTTGCGCTTGTGCGGCATCGCCGAGGAGCCCTTCTGGCCCTTCGCGAACGGCTCTTCCACCTCGCGGAATTCACTCTTCTGCAGGGCGCGGATTTCGGTTGCGAACTTGTCCAGGGAGGTCGCGATCAGCGCCAATGTCGCCATGTATTCCGCATGACGGTCGCGCTGCAGCGTCTGTGTCGAGATCGGCGCAGACTTCGTGCCGAGCTTCTCGCACACGAACTGCTCGATGCGCGGATCAATGTTCGCGTACGTGCCGACTGCTCCGGAAATTTTGCCATACTGCACGCCGTCCGCCGCATGATCGAATCGCTCCAGGTTGCGTTTCATTTCTTCATGCCACAGCGCCAGCTTCAGTCCGAACGTTGTCGGCTCGGCATGCACGCCGTGCGTGCGGCCCATCATGACGGTGTGCTTGTATTTCTTCGCCTGCTCGCTCAAGATTTCGATGAAGTTCACAATATCGCGGCGCAGAATCGCATTCGCCTGTTTCAGCAAATAGCCTAATGCCGTATCTACTACATCTGTCGAAGTCAGGCCGTAATGCACCCATTTGCGCTCTGGTCCCAGCGTCTCGGAAACGGCGCGGGTGAAGGCGATGACGTCGTGGCGGGTTTCCTGTTCAATTTCATAAATCCGGTTGATATCGAAGGATGCTTTTGCGCGCAGCGCCTCCACGTCTTCCTTCGGAATAACGCCCAGCTCCGCCCATGCCTCGCATGAGCACAGCTCGACCTCCAGCCATGCCTTGAATTTGTTCTCCTCTGTCCAGATCGCCGTCATTTCCGGTCGGCTGTAGCGTTCGATCATCGTTTTCCCTCCGTCTGCCATATGCCTGCCGCTTCCACCCAGTCGAGCGCATCCTCGACTGTCTCTGCAAGCAGATTGATATGACCCATTTTTCGATTATGTTTGCTCTCCTGCTTTCCATATACATGCAGCTTCGGCACAACCCGCGGCCGCCGCTCTGCTGCGGCTTCCTCCGCGGCCAACATCGCCATCAGCGGCTCCATGTGCTGACCCAGCACATTGACCATCACGACCGGCGTCATTAGCTCTGTCGATGCAAGCGGCAAGTTGCAGATCGCCCGCAAGTGCTGCTCGAATTGCGAAGTATGGCATGCCTCCATCGTATAGTGTCCCGAGTTGTGCGGACGCGGCGCCAGCTCATTCACGAATAGCTGGCCATCCTGCGCAACGAACATTTCTACCGCGATCAAGCCGACAACCTCCAGATGCTCCGCAATTTGCGACGCCATCTGCTCTGCTTCTCGCGCCAGGTGTTGCGAGATGCGCGCCGGTACGATGGACAAGTGCAAAATGTTGTTGACATGCACATTCTCCGAGACAGGAAAGGTGCGGATCTCGCCATCCGGATTGCGCGCCGCAATTACGGATATTTCCCGCTCGAAGTGAATGAACTGCTCCAGCACTAGCTCTGTCCCTGCCTGTGAAAGAGTCGCGAAGGCCTCATCGACCTCATCTGCTGAGCGCAGCACCCATTGGCCCTTGCCATCATATCCGCCGGTAGCCGTCTTCAACACACAAGGGAAGCCGAAGGTTGCGGACGCTTCCCGCAGCGCCTCTGCCGTCGGAATTTCGCGGTACGGCGCCACCTTCACGCCTGACGCCTCAATAGCCCGCTTCTCGCGCAGCCGATGCTGCGTCGTGAACAGCAGCCTGCTTCCCTGCGGCACATAGCTTTCCCGCTCCAGCAGCGCCGCGACCCCGGCATCTACATTCTCAAACTCGTAAGTAATCACGTCCGACTGTGCCGCCAGCTTGCGCGCATCAGCCTCGCTGTCATATGGCGCAATGAGCTGCTGATCAGCTACCTGGCCGCAAGGCGCGTCCGGCGTCGGGTCCAGCGTGACGAAGCGATAGCCCATCGCCCGTCCCTGCAGGGCGAGCATGCGCCCCAACTGTCCGCCGCCTAGAATGCCTATCGTGCTGCCGGGCAGGATACGGTTGCTGCGGCTCATAGCGTCTCACTGCTTTCCAGCACTTCTTGCTTGATGCGCTCGCGGCGCGCCTCCGCCTTCAGCCGCACCTGCTCATCGAAAGCGCCGATGATCTGTGCCGCCAGCAAGCCGGCATTCGTCGCGCCCGCCTTGCCGATCGCCACCGTCGCCACCGGAATGCCGCCGGGCATCTGCACGATCGACAGCAGCGAGTCCAAGCCGTTCAAGGCTTTCGATTGTACGGGAACGCCAATGACAGGCAGTGCTGTCTTGGCCGCCACCATGCCGGGCAGATGTGCGGCTCCGCCCGCCCCGGCAACAATTACCTTCAGCCCGCGTTCGACCGCCGATTCCGCATAGTCAAACATCAGGTCAGGCGTGCGGTGCGCAGAGACAACCTTTTTCTCATAAGGCACACCGAGTTCGTCCAATATATCGCATGCATGTTTCATGGTTTCCCAATCCGACTTGCTACCCATAATGACGCCGACCATTGCCTGTTGTGCCATCGTTTTTCAGTCAACCCGCTTTCCTGTAGTGTCAACCCACAATTGTGAATCGCAGCTTCGAACCCTATATTCATTCCTATCGGGGGCCTTCGTGCAAACCCGCGGAAAGTGAAGCGAATCCTTCAAGCTTATTCCTGCTATCCCGACCCATGATCTCCGGCGAAAAAAGAAAATAACGGGTCAGGTTGCTATCCCGCCCGTCGAACTCTGAGTACCTAAGCGGCCTTATCCGTATTTTTACACACGAAACGAAAAGCATGCCCCTCTGACCTTACTCGCACCTTGGTTGCGATGCCTCGTCAGTCGTACACGCCTTGGCCGTCAAGTCCTCGTAGTCCAAAAATTTACGGTCTTTGGGTAGAGACATCCGGGCCATATCCCCGGTTTTATACGAGTTCTTATCCAATTTCATCTCTTTTAGTGTAGCAGTCGTATGGGGTCAGTGTCAACCCGAAACCCGAACATTCTCACCCCTTTTCAAGCAAAAGTTCGTATTTTATCAAGTGCACTTTCCCTTTTCACTGGAACACGTCTAGATTCCCTGCAAATTTCCACCATCTCCCTAGCTTCAACCGAGCCCGCGACCTCATCGAGCCAACGATCAACCGCTGCCCAACTGGTTCAGCTGCTTGCGCCAGAGTCAACCTGCAGCTCAACCGATTCGGAGAACGCGCCTTAACCGATCTTAGCAATCCCTTTATGTTGTTCAGACATATAAGGGAAAAATTCGGTCTTATAACATCCCCACGCAACAAGTCTAGATGACGTAAATTAGTTTGTG
>NZ_BOVK01000047.1 GCF_018403685.1 Xylanibacillus composti | reverse complement strand
ACAAAATCTTTGACAGACCCGCGCCAGACGCTGGAGCAGAAGTCCGTCACCGCACCCAATGTCAAGCACACTCCCGCCGCGCATCTTGGTCTCCGCTACTAATTCGTCGTGAAAGGCAGTATTGTGATTCCAATATTCCTTCATATGATCCCCCTCATATTTGCAGGTGCAACACATTTGACTATACCACCTAAATCATACCATAATTTTCATAGAGTAAGTGGCGGCTCTTCCTCATCATTCCATGAATTAAACAAAAAAAGCCCTGCAACTGAGCAGAGCAAAGAGTTTTTATTCAAGCATTGCTCTCACGAACGCCATCCACTTGAACATGAATAGTTAAGCACGAATGTAGTGTTATCCATCCATTAAGAATTATAGAGGACTCGCAGACGCAATTTTTCTATTCGCTGGTCTAAAGTACCACGAAGCTGCAGTTAATAGGAAAAGCAACATGACAGGAAGAATATCGACGATGGGATCACCTAATGCCATGTGCGAAATAACCGCCCCCGCAATGGTAAAGAAGAATCCTGCATATGCCCATTCTTTCAGCAAAGGAAATTTAGGAATCAGTATAGCTGCCACACCTAAAATTTTCGAAACACCCAGTATAGTGAGGAAATAGGAAGGGTATCCCAAGTGTGACATCATGTCAACCTCCCCCTCCAGCTTGAGCAGCTGAACAATTCCTGTAGAGAGCATCCCCAATGCCAACCAAATGGTAGCAATCCAATACAAGATTTTATTTCTTTTTGTCAAATTAGCTGCCTCCTCAAGAAATCTGGTTCAACAACTCTTTCAATCCATCTACCATGCTTGTCCAGCCATACTTTGCACCATTGAAGGCTTGATTTTCTTGTTCAAACCCTGATTGTACTAGATATAAGTGGGTTGTATCGCCTTCCTGCTTTAAAGTCCACGTGACTACTGTGTTGATTGGCCCGCCTACCCAGGAGTAAGATAGCTTATTGGGCTTATCCACTACAAGCACTTCACTATCCACGATTAAACCAATTTTCTCATTTCGGAACTGGCACTTGTATCCTACGATGGGTCTGAAATTGTTTTCCTTTACCCATTGCGCAAGTGTATCCGAATGGGTTAGGGCATCCCATACCTTGTTAATGGGGCTTTTAATTTGAAATTCTAATGTCAATTCTGCCATTCCCTATTCCTCCAACATATTTTTTAGTACTATCACGCTTCGTTCCAAAGCAACACGCAAATAAGGACACCAAAGGGTGTCCTTATTATATGACACCGAATGGTGTCCTGTCAATTTTATTTTCCGTGTATTGTTAAGTTGTCGCTACTTTAATTTTTCCTGCAGACTTTCATCAGAAAGTGTAAACATGATGGATAAATCATTGATTGTCCGTATTTGCACAAAATGATCAGCTTTCGAGTCCCCCATTATTCCCGTAACATGTATTTGCCCTTTGGTTACAGGATCTTTAGGATTATAGATGAAGGCGACCTCATAATCAGAGTAACCCTTGCCATAAACATAAGCATACAAATCTTCCCTTGTGTTATCTTGATAAATGAAATATTGTCCGCTTTCCCCTGTAAGTCGCGCGTTTTCTAACCACTGATTGACCTCATCAGCGTGCCCCGGCTCCACCACATCCAACTCATAATGAAACACCTCGACCATACTGCTTTCAAGGTCATAGATTTCTTGTTCTTTTTCCGTTGAACATCCAGAAATCAGCGTCATAAGTATCACAATGCTGAATAATTTACGCATGCCCGCTCCTCATCTATTCTGATTGGCCAGACCCTTTAGTACTATGTATCCTGTCAAGTTGTTCAATCAACACACTCAGTTTTTCGTTGGATTCCTTTAACTCGTTTCGAATGTGAATCATTTTCGTTTCAACATCCCACAGCCGAACGGCTATCACCAATGTAATGACACACAATATAAAAATTAGTATAGCTAACATGGAGATCCCCTTCCAGCTGGATTTACACATTAACTTGAGCTTAACATAATCTCCGTTTAATGTCTTTTACCTGTCTAAATTTAATACAAAGCTAAATTGTTCACCTATTTCTTTGTTCTCCCCAAAACATTCATCCAATTTATACTCAACCATAGTATGGCTAGTTAGCTTCGACATCTTCATACAAGTCGTACTTCTTACATTTTTGATGCCAAACTTGTCTCTAGAATTATCATATTTGTATTTTACATACTGACCGTCGAAAGTGAAGTCATAGTTTATCGGGTCTCCTTCAATCGTGTACGTAGTAATTCTAATTCGATCTTCCACACCAGAATTTATATGAGAGAGAAATTCATCTAATCGCTCTGCATTTGTAATGTTACCGTGTACATCTACAATCTCCCCACGTCGCTCTTCTTCATCATACAAATTGTTACATGCAACTAATATGAAACAGAGCACTAGACATATTGTTTTTTTCAATGTGTATTCCCATCCCCCACTTCGGATTTTTATGTGTGATATTCGAAAGAAGCTAGAAAATGTTCTTAAGTTCTAAATAAGGAATTTGTTTGTTCACTGATACAAGGAATCAGGCCGATGCTGAACTCTCCACATACTCATTCTACTCAATTGCTCGATGGCATCAGCAATTATCATTCTACTTTCTCACGCCGTGGCGTGAAGTCTAGAAACCTATACCTATAAATGGACTGATATGAATCACTGCACCGAATACAAATAATACAAACAATATCTTATGTACGCGCTCTTTCATATTAAAGAGATAAATTTGAAGTATGGAGCGAATGAACCAGAACAAGCCTATTCCAAGCAGCAGTGCTCTACCGAGATCAGTTTGCTCTATTTCAGCCGGATAAGAATAGAGACAATAGCCGACTAGGAAAAACATAAAGGTGAGGCAGAGATTCAGCGTCTGAACGACCGCTCTGTTCACAGGGGATACTTTTTTAAGTTGTTCTTCCCATTTCAAGAGCTTCCAAAAAAATAAATGAAAAATCCCGAATGCGAAATTATACAATGCTAACATTTTAATCACTAACATCTGATTGCACCCTTGGGTTTTTATCGTAGCTTTCCTTAGATTTCTTATGCTTCTGGATCTTTTGCTTGATTCGTATGGATTTGTTGAGATGCAAAAATAGATGTCTCGTCGCCGGCATCAGTATCAATCCCGCGATTGTTTTTTTCCCCCAATAATCAAGTAACCAGCCCGATTCTTTTTTTACCGCGCGCTGTTCTTCAAGCAAATGAATTCTTTCGATTTTCACCTTTTCTTTCAGATCGCCCGGTTGCAAGCGAGTTGCGATTTCACGGGTTTTTCGCCCAACTTCTACCCGATATTCCCTTAACGCACATAGATCCATTTCCGAACTTAACTGAGAAATCTCATTCTCCGTCATATCATTTCCTGAATGAACGAAATCCACTTTAAGCGTCCTATGCCAGTCACCCGTATGCAGAATCTGATGATCACCGCTCACCAAAACATTCATGGTCATATCTTCGATTCGGGTAATATGCCACAAATGCCAGGCAATCGAATTATTCGTATCCGGTGCGCCAACAGGGTATTGACGAATGGTCGTTTCCAGTAATCCATCAAACAATTCATCTTCGAGAGTAAGAGATGTCGAATTCGTCATACTGGATGAATGAAGTAACGCATGATTGTTCAAAAACAAATGAACAGCTTGATCATGTTCGGATGGCTTTGCGATGATCGCAGTAAGCTTCTTTTGATTGGCATTCCATAATTTCCTTTGTTGCAGATCCATCCTTTTACCTCCTAATTGTTGGATTGTAGTCCTTCCCCTAATGGATACCACCGTAGATCTACTGCTCTTATATGATGGGAGTTAGCATATCGATATTCGTATAGGGTCTTGCCGTCATTGTTTAATGCTTTTGGATTTAAGTCATTCCAGCTAATAGATTCGGTCCATGAAAAAGTCACCGGTTCCCCTACAATCACCGGTTTCCGTTGGAGCTGTGCGCCAAGCCCAACCTCTAATGAGGTGACTTCTGGATCATGCACGATAACACTTAGTACGGTTGCTTTTTCTCTTTCGTTCGCCATACTTACGCCCCCGATTGTTCTAATGGGATCTTCTTGGTGAAAGTAATAGACCGATGTTCTTGAAACCCAGAGGAAAGCAAGCTTTTTCATACTAATGGCCGTTATGGGTTTCTCAGCAGAATGAAAGATATAGACGGTTCCCCAGTCATAATCCACTTGATCGAGAAGGACTGAATCCTTAGGCACATGTGCATTAGCTCTTGCGGCGCTTACCCCGTCTAACCTGTACCCGGATGTATATAGGAAAACAGATACGATTAGAGCTATGATGAGCAAGGCAGTAATATTTCTTTTCATTTTTACCTCCAATGTATAACTAGATGCGATGTAATAAGAAACAAGTCGGCGACTCTGACAAATAGTCTACTCGTACTCTTCCAGGAGCAGAGGCGTTAAGCAACGGATTCCGAGTTATTTCGGGATCAGCTTTTCTAGTATTGTCATAGCCCATGCCAATTTGATTATAGATCGGTTTTTCCATACTGCCTCCTTAATGACCATATCATGAGAAAGGAAAAGGATGCCCCCGTAGTTGTGAACTGTAGCTGCAGATCACTGGAGACATCCCCTCACAAAAAATATATGGTCATTGTACCAGAATATGAACCGGTTGAGAAGATTTCCGGCGTTATTAGTCGTTGGGCAGCTTGAACTCCATCGCGATCCGAGTGCAGCGAACGCACTCGGCTTTACATGTGGAGTGGCATGATCACTTCAACGCCTCATCGAAGACTTCCTCCATTCGATCGGCCTCCTCTGACACAGCAAATAGAATAAATCGCCCTTTCGTCTTCAACACATGCCTCTCGATGAGATAGTATTCCTCCGGACGATAGCCTTGAAATTTGACCGATTGCGCATCAATGCGCTTCTGTATGTTTTCAATCAGAGTGTCGACTTCATTCGCATCCTTGGCTTTGATCACCGCCAGTTCATCTGCCTTTACATTGGACGAAGCCGTGTATAGCACGAAATCCTCTACTTTCTCCGCCTCAATATGAAATAACTTCTGCAATTTCTCCCAATCTCCCTGCTTCATATCGTCAAGGCTTGCCGCTTGTTGGATGTACCTTCCTACCTCAACGGCCGTAAGTTCTTCCGAAGCCCCGCTGTTGCCGGAGCAGCCTAGCAACATCTGCGCCACAACAGAGACCGCAAGCATTATCGGCAAAAATCGTTTCATGATCATTCACTCCGTAAATTTAAGATAAATGTATCTTCAAAAAATGTGTGGACATTATACAGAATCAGCATGTCATGGTAATGCCGCTCCTCTACCAGCTCTGTCAGCGACTCGCCGTAATAGCGTAGATCGACGACATCGATCTCGGCGAAGTGCTCTGTAAGGAAGGGGATGAAGCTGTTGGCATACGAATCCTTGACCACCAGCAGCTTGTTCCCGTCCGTCTGATCCGTCGTAATTCGAACCAGGCTATGATTGCCGTCCATGAACACTGTATATGAATCCTTCTTGTTCAGATTGTCCATCTCGTACAGCGAATCCGCAACCCGGCCTTCTTCCACATACTCCACCTTCATCCTGGCTCCCTCTTTCGGTATATACAGGTCGATGCGATCGGGCTGCAGATGGTGATAGCCGCTCTTCGAGTAGAGTGATCCATAGAAGGCATCCGTCACTTTCCGGATGTGGAACGCTGCTGGTTCTTTCGCAACCACCCCCATCTGCTCGGACAACTCCCGATATGCGTAATAAGCGCCTCTGGTCGTCCAATGATGGTCCGTCTTGTACATAATGGGTTCCTCACGCTTCTGATACAGCGCTGAATAAACGTCGACATAACGAATATCGGACCCATGCAGCTCAATCCATTGCCGAACCTGATTCAGTACAGCCTGCTCATCGCCAACCGGCGCATACGCCGGCAGCTTTGCCCGAAACAACGAGGCAGCTGTCGGCGCGAGCATCAAGTACTTGCGGAGGCCGGGCGTTGCTCGGTGGAACGAATGAATTGCCTCCATCCGCTCGTCCACTTCATCATCTGACGGCGATGAGAAGGATTGGATGAGATAGCCGTCCGCACCCAGATATACGCCGTTGTTGTCCCTCTTGCCCCAAGCCCGATCCGCAGTGGTCTTTATTCCGATCCATAAGTCCCGGAGTGCAAATTGATCGGTTGCATATTGCTCGTAATGAGTCGCAAATGCCCCCGACAACAGCGATCGCATCGAGAAAGACGGCTTTCTCTCCAGCACACGGTTTTCCGCTTCCGAGAACGACTTGTCAGGGGTCAACCAGTTCATGACGATCATCGTCCCGATGAACAACAGCAGCGATAAACCGGTTATGGTTCGAACCCAATTGGTAGTTCCGGCCAAGCTCGCCCCTCCCCTCAAAAGCGAAAATATAAGAACGGATTATACGACTCGCTGACCAAATAAGCGGTCGACAATACCAGCCCGATCCCATAAAACGCGGTCACGATGATCACGCCTACGCGATTCCAGCGGATTTCCACAAGCTCGATCATCTTCCTAGGAAGCGGTGTCGCGCATATAGCCAGCAACACAAACAAGCCTCCGTACGTGAACAAATCATAAAGTGCTTGGCGATCCGCCAACTCGTGCGCACCGAACCCGAACATCGTCCCGATGAACGCAAATGCGGCAGGCAAACGTTCATATTCGAACAGGACCCATCCGACAATGACAAGCAAAAGCGTGTATAGATGCCCCAACCAGTTCGGCCAGCGCGTGATCCGCTCCAGAAGAAACAATTTCTCCAAGGTCACGATAAAGCCGAAATACAAGCCCCATACGACAAAGTTCCAGCTCGCCCCATGCCACAAACCGGTCAGAAACCAAACAATCAATAGATTTCTGAGCTGCTTGCGCAAGCCATGCCGATTGCCGCCAAGCGGAATATAGACGTATTCCCGGAACCAGGAGCCCAGAGAAATATGCCATCTGCGCCAAAATTCCGTCACGCTTCTTGAAATATACGGATGCCTGAAGTTTGCCGGCAGATCGAAGCCGAACATCTTGCCGAGTCCTCGAGCCATATCCGAATACCCGCTAAAGTCGAAATAAATTTGCAAGGTAAACGCCAGAATCCCTAGCCACGCGGAGAGAACGGTCAACTCCTCCAGCGGCGTAGATTTCACGCTCGTCCATAGCATGCCGATGTTGTTTGCGAGCAGCACCTTTTTGGCGAGTCCCCGGATAAACCATCCCGCTCCTTCTCCGAACCTCTCCAACGTCACTTTACGGGAGGCCAGCTGCCCTGCAATGTCGCCGTATTTGACGATCGGACCAGCGACGAGCTGCGGGAACATGGCGACATAAGTACCGAAGGCGATCAAATTGCGTTGCGGCGGCACTTTACCGAGATAGACGTCGGCCACATAAGACATCGTTTGAAACGTATAGAAGGAGATGCCGATCGGCAGCGGCAAATCGGCAACCTGCATATGCAGGCCGAACAGTTCATTAACGTTCTGAACGACGAACCCCGCATATTTGAAGAAGCCGAGAATCGCCACATTGCCGCACATAGAGCCGATGAACACCGCCCGGGCTGCCCATTTGCGGTGTCTGTACTTGTCGATCAGCAGCCCGTTTAGATAATCGAATACGGTGGAGAAGATCATTATAAGGATATACAACGGTTCGCCCCATGCATAGAAGACGAGGCTAACCGCGAATAGAACGGCATTTTTCAGTTTCTTGGGCGACACATAGTAAGTCAGTAATGCGGCGGGGAGAAATTGGAACAGGAAAATCAGGCTGCTGAATACCAATGCTTATACACCTTCCGCCGCCGTCACTTCACGCGTTGCGGCAAATTCGACGATTCTTGCAAATATCCAAGCAGGAGCGGATAAAATTCCGCTTGGAAGTGAATGCCGTCCGTATCGTACAGGTCAGCATGATCGGCAACAAGCGGCGACAGATCGATAAATTCGACCTGTTTCTCAGCAGCCAGTGCCTTCAGTCTCTCATTGTATTCCGCAATGTTCCCATATCGAGGTTCCGCCTCTTCCGCTTCCGCCGTCACCGGAGTAACGGATAACAGCGTGATCGATGCATCCGGAAGCTGCTTATGAATCTCTTCAATCAATTGCGCATAGTGCGACAACGAATAGGCTACCGGATCGTCAGTCGGCCATAGAATATCGTCTGAACCCAACTGGATATAGACATGCTCCGGCATTCGGCTGACGAGCTCATCCACATCCCCCGTCTCAAGCGCAATATGGGCCGTCTTCCCCGCTCCTGCAAGAACGTTCTCCACATCCAACACATCGTGGTACGACAATCCTTCCGTAATCGAGTCTCCAAGGAACACGCTCGTTGCATAGAAGCTTGGTTCCGGAGCGGAACCGTCCCCGGTCTGCCCGGAGGAAGCTGCGGGTTGTCCGTTATTGCCGCATGCCGCCGCCAGCAAGACGACCATTATCGCGAGTATCACCATTCCCTGCTTGCTCTTGCCCATCTTCTTCATTTCCCCTTTCTATCAGCTCAAGGGCAAGTATAGGCGATGGAAATCAAGAACAGATGCAGATCAGATGCAGATGAGGTGCATATTCAAAAAAAAAAATGCAGAACCGAAGTTCTACATTTTCGCCTTTCTCTTCAATTCGAAATAGAACAAAACGCCGTCCTCCGTATTCATTGCCCCATACGGCGCGCCATGCAGCTCAAGGATCTGCTTGGAAATCGCAAGGCCGAGTCCGGTTCCGCCGGTCGTTCGGTGGCGGGAATGCTCGCCGCGATAAAATCGATCCCAGATCTTCTTCATTTGCTCGCTTGGGATATGAACGCCCTTATTCTCGATGTTGATTTTGACGGTATCCGTTTCTACATCAGACGAAACCACAATGTGATTGTGTTCCGGCGTGTAACGAATGGCATTCGTCATGAAATTGACAATCACCTGCTCGATCCGATTCTGATTGGCGACGACTTCGACAGGGCTGATGCCGACATGCAGATGGATATTCTTCTCTGCAATGTCCGGCGCCAGCTTCGCACAGATGCGTTCCAGAAGTTCATCAATTCGGAATGAATCCATCTCCAGCTTATATGTGCCGGATTCATACCTTGCCAATTCCAACATATCGTTGACCAGCAGATTCATCTTCTTCACTTCGTCTTCCATCGCCGCAAAATAATAATCCCTCCGCGGACTATCTGCCTTGTCCTTCATAATATAAAGACAGCTTTCCAGCACGCTGAGCGGAGTTTTCAATTCATGCGATACGCCGGATATAAATTCTTTGCGCGTCTGCTCCAGACGCCTTTCCTTCTCAATATCCTGCTCCAGTCGCACAATGTGAGCGTTCAGCATATCCGACAGCTGATTAATATTTCGCGACAAGCTGCCAATCTCATCCTCGCTCTTGATCGGAATTTTGTTCGAGAAGTCAAGCTTGGCCATTCTCTGAGTCATCGTGTCAATTCGAAGCAATGGAGCAGCGATTCGCCGGGAAAAGTACAAGGAAGCGAGCACAACAAGCAACAACGTACCGATCACGATATACCCGTAATAACTTCGCATAACCTCCGTAGCTTCGTTCACTGGCTGCAGCGAAGTCATGGCGAACAGGTAGGCGGGAGGCCCAGTTTGATCGACGCGCTCCACAAATATTTTGTAAGCAATATCATTCACTTCGTAGTCCGTTAAAGTGTTCGTCTGATCCGCATAGTCGCCATACAGAAGATCCGCTTGAAAAGCCTTCACCCGATCGAGAAATAAGCGATTCATATAGCGGGAAGCTTGCTCGGCTTGCGGGAGCCGAATCTGCGTAATGGTTCCGTAAACCAGTACGCTCGGGTACCGTTCACGATACTCGAGTGGACTCTCGAATCTCGGTACGACCTCATACTCTTTGTTGACAAGCTGCTCATTTTCCAGTCGGTTTTCCTGTCTGAGGTTGAAGACATCCCTGCCAATCCGCTGTGGATATAGCTGATCTTGAATCATGATCCCTTCAAGCGCGATCCGCTGCCCTTCCTTTCTCAAGAAATCAGGAAAAAGCGGGTTGTCGGCATTCGCCTCCTCTACATCCATAACCGTGTACAGCGGAACCGTGATCGTTGCGTTCGAGAGAATCGGGGCGATATCCGAGTGCTCCAATCGAATCTCCATCTTAAAATCGTCCGCATATTTCAAGTAGCCCCTTTCATCCAACAGAGCAAGCCAGGCATTCGAATCTTGGTAAAACGCCTGCTCCTTCATAATTGCGGACTCAGCATCCCCGACGTGAATCCATTCGTCTTGCTGATAAGATTGGAGGGCATCGCTCACCTTCTCCACCTTCTGATGCACATAAAATTGCTTGAAAAATACAGTTTGGCCAACAAAAATACTTGCGATCACCAAGAGACATAAACCCGTCGTCAGCAAAAACAGCTTGAATACGATGCTCTTTCTCATGGCCGTTCCTCGAACCTATACCCGGAACGAACGACGGTGACGATATGCTTCGCATGCTCGCCCAGCTTGGCTCGCAAATTGCGGATATGGCTGCTGAGTGTGCGATCTTCTCCGTCGAAATCATAGCCCCAAATTTTCGTAATGAGCTGTTCCCGGGACAAGAGGATTCCTTTGTTTTCCATCAGGTAAGTCAGAATTTCGTATTCTGTGTGCGTCAGGCTGATCTTCTCCCCATTTATAGAGACCGTTCGCGAGGGCAAGTGAATCGCAATCCCTCCTCCGATCAGCATATCCCTCAGCCCGTGTATCGGCCGACTTTCCAGCAACCGCTTGCTGCGAGCCAGCAAGATAGGCGGACTGCATGGTTTGATGACATAATCATCCGCCCCGAGTTCGAATCCGAGCAACGTGTCATCCTCTTCCGAACGGGAGGTTAACATCAGGATCGGGACGTTCGAAACTTTGCGAATTCGCCTGCATACCGACCATCCGTCCAATTCCGGCAACATAATATCCAGGATGACCAGCTGCACATCGTGCTCTTGAAATAACTCAAGCGCCAGCCTTCCGTCGCCCGCCTCAAGTACTTGATATCCTTCATCCGTCAAGTATTCCTTCATAATCTCCCGCAAAACTTGCTGGTCTTCTACAATGAGTATCGTTTTCGCCATGCTGATGACCTCTAATCATTTCATTTTCATAGTTCCTTATAACAAGATGGTACCATGACTATGAATACGCCACAATGCACAGCCGACTCCGGCACGCCTCCCAAGGCTAATGCCATAACACACTTCTTAAGCAATCGTCTTTTTCCGATAAACGTAGCTTCCCCATATGCATGCGGCGACAAAACTGAGGCCGATCCAGCCATACAAACTAAGTTCGTCCACTCGTGGTGCGAACGGAGTGCCTTGGGGCATCATGGCATAAAACGGAAGTATAAAAGGAAACCACATGCCGTACACGGAATGAAGACCGGATACTACAATGTTAGGCAGTACACAGGCAACGTTGATGCTAAACGCAATACCGAAGCTGCTCAATCGAGAAGAAAACCACAATTGGAGCGCCGCTAACGGTAAAATACTGATCCAGCCGCTTATGGTACTGTTTAACACCATTCCCCAGTTCAAGTTACCTTCTACGCCAGAAATGAAGCCCGTTACGATAGTCGCTCCAATGAAAGCCAATTGAATCACAGCCAGGATTATAGCAAGTATAGTTAATTTAGCGGCATACATCTGAGTCCACGAATAGGGCATCACAAACCATAGCTTCCAACCGCCCGACCGGTGCTCATAAAAGCATAGAAGAGCAGCCAGGATCCCGGTGAACAATGGGTAAAAAAACATGGAATGAAAATGGAACACGACCATCAAAAAATGCGGCCAATTCGGAGAATAATACTCCTGTAACATTTCCAAATCACTAACTCCCAAGGTCATGTTCACCAGCAAGTCAACTGCGATCAATAGTGCAACTAGACCCCACTGTATTTTCACAGCCTCTGCAGCAATTAATTTTCTCATCTTCTCCACCACCCTACCACTCGATTCTTGTAAAATGTCGTACTCCCACCAGCCACACGACGACTCCCGTAACCATCCCTGCCACAACCCATTGCTGGTGATCCAAAACTAAAGGAGACGATAACGCGGGGTAAGTCCAGGGCAAATAATGCAGCAGCTCCAAGTTGGAGCGGGCGAGAAACAAACTGGATATTGATCCGGTGACACCGAGTCCGACTGGAATCGACTGGTTAGAAGAAACGGCAGACAGCCAAACCTGAATGTTCATAAAACCGCCTGCTGCAATTAGACAATAAATCGGTTGCTTGAGCAAGATATCCCATGGAATAGCCTCTTTCGAAACCAATTTCCATAATACCGCTGTACCAGTGATGATCAGCAGAACTTCCAAGGCCACCAATAGAAAAACAACGACAAGTTTGGCGATGATGATGTTCTGTTTGGCGACGGGGAGTGCGGAAAGAAGCTTCCAGCCTTTCGCCTCATGTTCGGTGGAAGCGACCACACTGGCGAGAATGGTAATGCTGAACATCAGGGTGATCGAAAGAAAAAAATACTGAACGGAAAATATAGAAAATTCCCCTCCAGCACCTTCCCGAAAGTTAAAGTACCAAAGTCCCCCGACCAGCAAAAGATGAAAAAGCGAAGCCAAGACGGGAAAAATGAAGCAAAACCTTCTCATTTTGAGCCATTCTACCTGAAGCAGTACGTTCATAGGCTTCTTCCCTGTCCCGTCATTCCAAGGAAAATGCTTTCCAGTGACAAATCCCCGCCTTTTTCCTGCAGTGCAGCCAAAGTGTCTTGATAAATTAATTTGCCTTCGTGAATAATCCCCACATGTTCGGCGATTTGCTCGATCTCATGAAGGAGATGGCTGGAAATAAGCACCGTCATTCCGAATTTTTCAGGAAAACTCTTAATCAATGAACGAATTTCTTGAATACCGGAAGGGTCCAGCCCGTTTGTAGGTTCATCTAAAATGAGCAATTGGGGCCGATGGACAATAGCCAGCGCAATTCCCAGCCTTTGCTTCATCCCCAATGAGTAATGCTTGACCTTTTTATCGGCTTGCTTCTCTAAACGGACCAGTTCCAACGTCTCTTTGATCTGAGATTCTGAAACGTCTAATAACTTGGCGACAATTTTCAAATTCTGATATCCGGATAAATGTCCGTAGTACGATGGAGACTCAATTAAAGCGCCGACCTGGCTTAAGATACGGGTGCGTTCCTGTGTAAAATTCTTGCCGAACACGCGAATCGTGCCACGGTCAGGCTTGATCAGCCCGAGAACCATCTTCATCGTCGTCGATTTTCCTGCTCCATTCGCCCCTAGAAATCCGTAAATCGAGCATTCGGGCACCTTTAAACTTACCCCGTCCACTGCGATGTTTGTCCCATACCTTTTAGTTAAATCGCTCGTTTCCAGTACATGTGCTTCCATTCCTTCCTCACCTCTGCTATTGATTCTTACACCCTAACAATAGCGACCGAAAGTAAACGGAAGGTAAACAATTTTTATTCCATCACGCTGAGCGGCAGTTTCATCGTCAGTACGGTGCCCTGACTCGGGGCACTCTGTACGTCAATCTCCCCCTGATGCTCGGCAACCAACGCTTTCACTACAATCAAGCCTAGCCCTGCACTATCCGCGGCTTTCTCCTCGCCGCCCACACGATCACCAAACACGTTCGCGATCACAGATGGAGGCATGCCCACACCGTTATCCGTCACCGTTATGTACAGGCGATCTTTCCTTTCCAATCGAACGGTAATTTCCGTATCTGGCGGATTATGAAGTACCGCATTGATGAGTAGATTTTGCATAACCCGCTTCAGCAACAGTGGATCAAAATAGTACTCACAGACTTCAACGCCTGTTTCAAAGGCGAAATGATATCGCGCCGACCTTGGATTATTCGCCGCGTCTATAGTAATCTCTCGTAAAAACTGGACAAGATCGCCCCTCGATTTTAAGGCAATCGGCTGCGCCTGTTTGACCTGAAATGTATGAATCAGCCCTTCGATCTCGTCTAGTTTTTGTTTAACCACCTCAAGAGCTTGCCCCCGTTCATCCTCAGTCAGCGAAATGTCTGAATTCGTCATCAAATCCATGTATCCTTTTACATACGAAAGAGGCGTTTTGAGATCGTGAGATACGCCCGACAACCACTGCTCCTTGACTTCGTTTTCTCTCGCAATCTCCTGACGATTACGCTCTAACGAAGTTGACAGCTCCTGCAAGCGAAGAAAGACACTCTTGAAAGGTAGATAGTGCCATTTCATCTTCTTTTTCTTATTCCAGAGAAACGCATATGTTTCGGCGTACATCTGGCGGTTATACTTCCCCTCTGACAATCCCTTGAGCCAACCGATCACGGCTAACAGCGGCTTGCCGATGATCATTCCCATCAGATAGCTGTAGCAACCGATGATGAACATGAAGATTAGAGCTTGATAGACTTTGATATTGACCTGGTTGAGAGCAGGCACCACCTCCATGGCAACGATAACAAGTACTACAATCAGTACAAAGCTGATGGAGATGACAACGGAGGACGCCAGTAA
Organism: Xylanibacillus composti; assembly: GCF_018403685.1. Classification (NCBI taxonomy): domain Bacteria; kingdom Bacillati; phylum Bacillota; class Bacilli; order Caryophanales; family Paenibacillaceae; genus Xylanibacillus; species Xylanibacillus composti. The sequence continues at coordinate 864 of NZ_BOVK01000047.1, read as the reverse complement.
AAAGAACAGTACAAGGAGCATGGAGCGTTGTATAATCGTCATCTTGTATATCCTTCTCTTCTCACCAATTTGTATCCCAATCCTTTAATATTAATCAGAAATTGCGGATTCTTTGGATCAGGTTCAATTTTCTTGCGCAGCCTGGAAATGTGAATGACCACCGTTTTCTCATCCCCTGTCTGGTAAGGTTGCCATACTTTTTCATACAGTTCGCTGGCTGTAAAAATCAGATTGACATGCTCACATAAGAAAGTAAGCAATAAAAATTCCATTGGCGCACAGGGAACTTCCACACCTTGAACAAACAGTTGTCCGCTTTTTTTATGTACAGCAAAATATCCGAAATCATAAACCGCTCTAGATACGATCTGGACGCGCTGCATTCTCTTTAAATGGACTTGAACTCTGGCCGCAACTTCCGTAGGGTTAAACGGTTTGGTGATATAATCATCCGCTCCCAGTTCAAACCCTTTGATCTTGTGGATGTCCTGATTTTTGGCCGTTAAAAATAAAATAGGCGCTTCCGTTATGTTCCTCATCTTCTCGCACACATCAAATCCATCGCCGTCCGGCAGCATGATGTCGAGGACAATTAAAGAGATATCCCGCTGAAGAAGAATCTCCATCGCCTGCTGCGCTGTCGTTGCCGTTACTATATTGCCAATACCGTATTTACTTAACGTAAAGGTCAACAGATCCAGGAGGCCTTGTTCATCGTCAACCAGCAAAACCGTTGCATGTTCCACGGCGGTCCACCCCGCTCTACTAAGTTGATCGTTGTAGAAAAAACATCGTATTTTGATCAGATTATACCATAGTGAAATGGATGGAGGAGCTGATTACGAGTTGAGTCCGTATAATTGT
>NZ_BOVK01000046.1 GCF_018403685.1 Xylanibacillus composti | reverse complement strand
GAAAGCGAAGTAAGCTAAGACTAAAAGGAATATCCATTAAATGGATAAACGCGTCGATTTACTGCAGCCGTTTACTTTTTAGCTCCACGACGGAAAGTTCGCCTGTAATATTTTTACACATCTTGTGGTTACGTACTTTGTTAGCATTGATGCAAGGCTAGTGGAAATCTTGGTCTTATAGGCCCGCGAACAGCTGCCTGCCCGGAATATACATCGGCTTCCGGCTGCAGCCTTGCCGGAAACGCCGGAGCATGGCACAGACGAGGAAGCCATTCACCATTCAACCATTTACAAAACAGGAGGAGAAAGAAAATGGGACAACTTTTGGATCAAGTGATTGTGGGGAGCTACGCGCCGGCATCTGAGGAAGCGATCACGTTATACCGGTACAATGCCGAAGCGGGTACGCTGGAAAAGACAGGAGGCATCTCCGGCATCGAAAGCGCGTCGTTCCTCGCTGCGGATGCGGAGCGCGGATTTCTGTTCGCCGTGAGCGAGACCGCTAACGGCCATGTCGTTTCATTCCGCAAGCAGGCGGACGGCACGTACGCGGAAACTAGCCGACAATCCAGCCACGGCGACTATCCCTGCCATTTGACGCTGGATGCGTCGGGCGATTGGCTGCTTGCGGTCAATTACATGAGCGGCAACGTGCTGGCATATCCAGTTGCGGCGGACAGCAAGCTCGGCCCGGCCTCCGATGAAGCGAAGCATGAAGGCTCGAGCGTGCGGACCGACCGGCAGGAGGCGCCCCATGCCCATTCGGTCTTCGCGATTCCGGGCACCGACCTGTATCTTGTGAACGACTTGGGCACGGATACCGTCGTTACATACAAGCTGGATCGCGCGTCCGGCAAGCTGGCGAAGCAGGCGGAGATGAAAGCCGTGCCTGGAGCTGGTCCGCGCCATCTGGCTTTCCACCCTACATTGCCGATCGTGTATGTGCTGAATGAGCTGGACGCAACCGTAGCAGTCTGTGCGCTGGATCGGGCGACAGGCAAGCTGGAGCGTCAGCAGACAATCTCCACGCTGCCCGACGACTTCTCCGGCGACAACCTGTGCGCGGAAATTCAAGTGTCTGCCGACGGCCGCTTCGTGTATGCTTCGAATCGCGGACACGACAGCATCGTCACGTTCCAAGCGGCAGCGGATGGCAGCTTATCCACGGTCGGCTTCACCCCTTCCGGCGGCAAAGTGCCGCGCAATTTCACGCTGTCGCCGGATGGCCGTTACTTGCTGGCTGCGAATCAGGAATCGCATCTGCTGGCCGTTATGGCTATTCAAGACAACGGCATGCCTCAGCCGACCGGCAACACCTACTCGGTAACGAAGCCGGTTTGCGTGCGATTTGGCAAAGCCTGATCCAGCAACTATAAATAATTGGTAAAGACTATTGACTTCCGGACAATTGTCCGGTATTTTTTTATATATTGCGGACAATTGTCCGCGAGAAAAATATAGAGATAGCGAGTAAGGGAGGAATATACTTTGGCAGGAGCAGGAGTAGGGCCCAAAGCGGCCGAAATTGATGTAAGCAAGTTGAAACGGGGGCCAATCGTCGCGGCGCTCATCATAGGGGCATTCGTCGCGATTTTGAACGAAACGCTGCTGAATATTGCCTTCCCGGACCTGATGGTGCAGTTTGGCATCACGGAGGCGACCGTGCAATGGCTGGCGACCTCATACATGCTGGTAGTGGGGATTCTCGTCCCGATCACGGCGCTGCTTCAGCAGTGGTTTACGACCAGACAGATGTTTCTCGGGGCGATGACACTGTTTTTGATCGGAACGATTATTTGCGGAATCTCGCCGGCTTTTGGCGTCATGCTGTTCGGTCGTATCGTTCAAGCAATCGGCACAGGCTTGATGCTGCCGGTATTGATGAATACGATTCTGCTTATTTTTCCGCCGGAAAACCGCGGGGCAGCGATGGGAATGATCGGTCTCGTTATTATGACGGCGCCGGCGATCGGGCCAACGATATCGGGCTTGATTGTAGATACGCTTAATTGGCGCTGGCTGTTTTTCCTCGTCGTGCCGCTGGCGATTTTTTCGATCTTGTTTGCCGCATTCTTCTTGAAAAATGTAACCGTACTTACAAAACCGAAGGTGGATTTCCTATCGATTATTTTGTCCACCGCCGGTTTTGGCGGCATTGTGTACGGCTTCAGCAGCGCGGGTGAGCATTCCTGGTCATACCCGCTCGTCGGCTGGACGATCGCCATTGGCTCGATCAGCTTGCTGCTGTTTATTTGGCGGCAATTGGTCGTTCGCGAGCCGATGCTGGATTTGCGGGCTTTCCGTCACCCGATGTTCGCGCTTGTTACCGTGCTGATGCTGGTCATCATGATGAGCATGTTCTCTACGATGATCATGCTGCCGCTGTTCCTGCAAAATGCGCTTGGCATGACAGCGCTCGCTGCGGGCCTTGTGCTGATGCCGGGCGGCCTCATCAACGGGTTGATGGCGCCGATTGCAGGCAAGCTGTTCGATAAGTTTGGTCCGCGCATGCTGGTCGTGCCCGGGCTCGTGCTGATGGCGCTGTCGATCTTCCTGTTCTCGCGCATCGAAGCGACCTGGACCGGCGGATACATTATCTTCCTACACGTAATGATGATGATCGGCATTTCGATGGTCATGATGCCGGCGCAGACAACTGGGCTGAATCAGCTGCCGCGTCAGCTTTACGCGCACGGCACTGCGATTATGAACACATTGATGCAGGTGGCGGCAGCCATTGGTACGGCTTTGTTCGTCAGCGTCATGTCCGCAGGCATGAGAAATTACACAGAGACCACCGGGGACTTGAGCCCGGTTTCCAGTATGGTGGCTGGTCTGCACAGCGCTTTTATGCTGGGCTTCGTGCTAGCATTGATTGCTTTCGCCTTAAGTTGGTTCGTGAAGCGCACGGTTTCTCCATCCGAGGAAAGTCAAAAGGTATAATGGCGACGAATCGTATGAAGGGGGATGTCCATGTCTGACTTGAATGAAAAGGATGAAGTCACGATCAAAATTCTCGATACGGCTCAAACTTTGTTTCAAGAATATGGCATAGAAGATGTCTCCATGCATCAAATCGCACAATCATCCGGCATTGGCCAAGGCACGCTGTATCGCCGTTTTCCGAGCAAAAATATGCTGTGCCTTTCTCTGATGAAAAATAAGTTCGAGCGTTTTATGAGGGATACGGAAGCCTATCTTCGAGAAGCGCGAGATGTGCCGGTTGTTCAGAAGCTGACTACTGTGGTCACCAGATTGGTGCTGCTGGCTGGCGAGGATCTGGAATGGATGAAGCAAATTATGCGGACAGACCGGCTGCGGGACACGAAAGTAAACTGCTTCGAGCTGCCGCCCTTTGTCTTCATCCGCAATCATGTGGAGCATCTGCTGAAGGAGGCTGAAGCAGCGCATAAGCTGAAGCCGGTGGACCCGTTTTTTACGGCTAGCATGATTGCCACCTCCTTGACGCCGGAAATGATTACTTACTTGAACGATCAAGGGTACAGCATGGAGGAGATTGCGGAGCGCTATTGTCAAAGCTTCATCCACCCTTTGTTTAAGTAATTCAATCTGTTACAAACCAAACCCGTTCCATCCATGACGGAAGTTAGCCGAGCACAAGAAGCTGTTAGCGGCGATCCCAACTTCCGTTCGCGATTGGACGGGTTTTTTTTTCAATCCCGATCCGTTGACTTTCCTATGCGGGATTCCTATAATAAGTAGAAGTCGGCAAGCAAACCCCGACAATCTGGAGAAAGCGAGGACATAGGCGGATGTGGAACTAATCCTGTGGAAGCTGGATAAGACTTGTACAAATACGAGCAATCGTCCAGACAGGATTGGTATGTCCAAATCAACGCTTATGTCACAGACCGGATACGGGGATGTCGCATCCCTCTGCATGCCGAGAGCGTCGGCAGCGGACTAGCGGATCGGCAGCAAGCCCGCCGCGGGAAAGGCTATGCCTTTTCTAGCGGGTTCGGCGTGCACATAATTTGAGATTACATGACATCACCGCCTCTCTGGACCAAGGGAGGTTTTTTTATGCTGTTATTGGAAGCGGAGCGCATTGAGAAATTTGTTGGCGAGCGCAAGCTGTTCGCACTGGAGCAGCCGTTGAAGCTGTATGCCGGCGACAGGCTCGGCATTGTAGGAATGAATGGCGCGGGCAAGTCGACGCTGCTGCACGTGCTGGCAGGCGAGACCGAGCCGGATGCGGGCAGCGTGCATAGCCACGGGACGGTATCGCTGATGAAGCAGTGGGGGGACGATGCCGGCGACTGGAGCGGAGGAGAGGAGACGCGACGCCGATTCGCTGAAGCGTATGCCATGCAGGCGGATGTGCTGCTTGCGGACGAACCGACCTCGCATCTCGACCTTCCGGGCATTGAGGAAGTCGAGCGGATGCTGCGGGACTACTCCGGGGCAGTAGTCCTCATTGCCCATGACCGGCAATTGCTGGATGCAGTTTGCACACGTATTCTGGAGTTGGAAGAAGGAAAGCTGAAGCTCTATACAGGCAACTACTCGGAATACTTGGAAATGAAACAAATCGAGCGGGATCAAGCGTGGTTGGCATATGAGAAAAAGAAAGCCAAGCGGGACCAGTTGATCGAGGCGATAGAAGGCAGGAAGAAGAGAGCGGGGCGAGCCGTCAAGCCACCGCGGTCAAGCAGCAGCTCGGAGGCGCGTATGGGCAAGGATTACTTCGGCAGCAAGGCGGCAAAGCTGGAGAAAAATGCAAAGGCTCTAGAGCGCCGGCTTGAAAAAATGGGGGAGGCGGAGAAGCCCCGGGAACTGCCGGAGGTGCGCTTCGACATCCATGCGAGCCGCCCGATTCGCGGCAAATCGGCGATTCGCATAGAGGACCTGACACTTGCTGTGCCGGAACGAAGGGAATCTCTGCTGGATGCGGCCGATTGGCAGCATGCTGCGTCAGGCGAGATGCGCAGACTGTTGGGAGATACAGAAGAGGGGAGGCATAAGGGGGAAGAACGCGTCAGAGTTCTTTTGCGCCACCTCACTGTACACATTCCGCCTGGCGCCAAGGTCGCGATTATGGGAGCGAATGGGACAGGCAAGTCGACCTTGCTGAGCGGCATCGCACAGGGCTTGGAAGGGATTCGTCTCGCAGGGAGCGCAAAGGTTGGATATTTCCACCAGAAACTCAAGCTTTTGCAGGAACAGGCTACTGTGCTGGAGAATGTGATGGAAGGCAGTGATTACCCGGAATCGATGGTTCGGACCGTTCTGGCCAGGCTGCTGTTCAAACGGGAGGATGTCTGGAAGAAGGCGGCGGTGCTGAGCGGAGGGGAGCGCGTGAAGACGGCGCTGGCCAAGCTGTTTCTGGGAAGCTACAATGTGCTTCTTCTGGATGAACCCACGAATTATCTGGACATCCGGTCGAGGGAAGAACTGGAGCAAGTGCTCAAGGTGTATCCGGGAACGATTCTTCTGGCAACGCATGATCGCAGGCTGGCTGAAGCTTTGGCGGATCATGTGCTGTATATGGAAAACGGCAAGTGGACTTGGCATGACGGAACCTATTCGTCCTTTCAGCAGCGTGCTGTGAAGCGGACAGTGACCAACACAGCTGCAGATGACAGGCAGCGCAACGAGGAGGAATTGATGCGCCTTGAGCTGGAGCTTCATGTGGTGCTCGCCCGCTTGTCCGTACCGGCAACGGATGAGGAACAGGCAGAGATGGATGCGCGATTCCGTGAGCTGACAGCCCGTATTCGGCAGCTTCGGGAAGGATCGTGATTACGGCCTTTCCAGGGAACCTGGGGAGTTCATGCGAATGGTTGGAACCAGACACGCGTTGTGACCGTAGTAAAGAGATGGAGTAAGTTGGAGGCCCCGCGTCTGCTCATGCATGTTCATGCAGGCGCCGGGCAGTCTGACCAATAGCGATTGTCGATGGGAGGACGCGCGCATGCAGACGTTTTGGAGCAATCCTTACGTAGAGACTGTTTCCTTTTACACAGTGGCCGTCATTTCGATCTTGATCAGCCTTGCGGTGTTCGAGCTTGTCACCAGCTACAAAAACTGGGAACAAATACGGAACGGCAATCTGTCCGTTGCGATGGCTACCGGCGGGAAGGTGTTCGGGATAGCGAATATCTTTCGGTTTTCCATCGAGCATAACGATACGGTATGGCAGGCGCTGCAGTGGAGCGGAGTCGGTCTGGCGCTCTTGCTGACAGCTTACTTTATATTTGAATTCCTTACTCCGCGCTTTAAGGTGGATCAAGAGCTGGAGAGGGACAATCGCGCTGTGGGGCTGATCGCCATGAGTTTGTCGGTAGGGGCGTCTTATGACATCGGAGCCAGCATCATGGTTTGACAGGCAGTCGCCGGCACTCTATTTCCTTCCGAATACAAGGATGCCAAACAGCATCGGGATGATCATGATCAAGCCTACCGTTAAGGTAGGAAACGGGAACAACGAGCTATAAATTGAAGCCAACTCGCCGCTGATGGCTGCGATGATGAAGGGGATGGCGGACTTGGCCTTGTCGAGTCCGGGCTTGGCATGATACATGGCATCCCAAACGGTATACACGTAAAAAGGGGCATAGAACAGCATGTTCTGGTAATCTGTCACGGCTATGGCTTCCTGATGGTGCCCCATAAAATCCAGGTGAATGGCCTGATTGATGTGGCCGGTATGGTTGTCGAAATGCTCGAAGATGACGAACAGGAGACCCTTGAATATTTGATTGTTGTAGAATTGTCCAAATCCCGGCATGAACATAGAGAACAAAGCAGCAATTACACGCATTAGGCATATCCCTCTTGATTGAAATGATGACTCTAATATTCCAACATTTGCACAGTTTATGTAAAATAAAGACATCTTTTTTTTCTGCATACAGGTTCACATTAGGTAAACAGGCAGGAATGACGGAACGGAGGGACAGACAGTGGGAGAAACGGTCAGGTGGGGCATCATCGGCTGCGGCGACGTCACAGAGGTGAAAAGCGGCCCCGGCTTTCAAAAAGCGGAAGGCTCGGAATTGGTTGCAGTCATGCGGCGAGATGCGGTGAAGGCAAGAGACTACGCGGAGCGGCATCAGGTTCCGCGCTGGTATGATTCGGCCAATGACTTGATTCGTGACAGCGAAGTGGATGCCATATATATTGCGACACCCCCCGCGTATCACAAGGAATACACCATCGCCGCAGCCCTGGCAGGGAAACCGGTTTACGTCGAAAAACCGATGGCGCGTAACTACCAGGAATGCCTCGACATGCTGGAAGCTTGCGAACGATCAGGCGTGCCCCTGTTCGTAGCCTATTACCGCCGGGCGCTGCCCCGTTTCCTTAAGGTGAAGGAGCTTCTTGACCAGGGAGCTATCGGTGAAGTGCGATTTGTGACGACTCGGCAAACCGCGCCCCTGGAACTCGCTGAAGGCGATGAGCTGCCCTGGCGACTTGTGCCTGAGCTTTCGGGCGGGGGGTTGTTTTTTGACTTGGCAAGCCATACTCTTGATCTGCTCGATTTCCTGCTCGGCCCGATTGTGTCGGCGTCAGGCATCGCTACGAACCAGGGCGGGCGCTATGCAGCCGAGGATACGGTGACAGGGGTGTTCCGCTTTGCATCGGGTGCACACGGCACCGGAACCTGGTGCTTTGCTGCAGATGAACGAGAGGACATGAATGAAATTGTGGGAAGCAAGGGAAGGCTGCTGTTCTCCACCTTCGGGCATGAGCCGGTCAAGTGGAAAAGCGCCGACGGAGTGAGAGAGTTTCCGTTTGAAAGGCCTATGCACATCCAGCAGCCGCTCATTCAACAGATTGCGGACCAATTGCGCGGGCGTGGCGCCTGTGTGAGCATGGGGGAAAGCGGGGCCAGGACGAATTGGGTTATGGACGAACTGACGAAACGGCGGGATGAGGAGTGATCATACAGACTCCCGCGTTCCGCTATTCAAATATTGGAATAATGAGAAAAATCAGTGCTTTTGAGATTACAAAGTTACATATTTATGCTACGTTCGTCCATATCTCTTTTGTATGGATTTTTATATAGTTAGAAGCATAGACGGTAAAGCGCTTTATGAAAACGCTTTACGAAAGCGCTTTATGAAAACGCTTTACATGGGTTGGGCTATGACCGGTTATCCGGATAGCATACAGATATAAGACAAAGAATCATTAGGAGGTCGAAGCAATTGAAAAAGAGTATGTTATCCCTATTTATTCTCGTGCTGGCCATGTCCATGGTACTTGCGGCGTGCGGCGGCGGGAACTCGACAGGCAGCGGCAACGGCGGCAACACGCAAGGCTCCGAAGACGGAACGAATGGCGGCGGCTCATCTGGCTTGGATTTTGTAGAATTGGCTATGGTTATGCCGGGCAACAAGCAAAAGGATCACGATGAAGTGATGGGTAAAATCAATGAGCATCTGAAAGAAACGATCAACGCATCGCTTGACCTCCAGCTGATTGAGTGGGGGCAATGGGATGAAAAGGTGAATCTGATGATCGCCTCCCGCGAACCGATGGACATTTTCTTCACTGCGCAATGGTCCAATTATTCTGTTAACGTTTCCAAAGGCGCGTTCATGGATTTGGGCGAACTGCTGCAGACGGATGCTGGACAAGAAATTGTCAATTCGCTAGATCCGGCGTTCTTGGAAGGCTCCAAGATCAACGGCAAGAACTATGCTGTTCCGACGAACAAAGAGCTCGCTTTCCAAGGCGGTATCGTCTATCGTACGGACATCGCTGAGGATCTCGGACTGGATATGTCCACCGTACAGACAGTAGATGATCTTGAGCCGATTTTGAAAACAGTCAAGGAACAAATGCCGGAAATCATTCCGTTGTTCGTCAGAGAAGGCGATGGCATGACACATCTGGCCAACTACGACTTCCTTGGCGACGGCAACGTGCCAGGCGTTATACTGAAAGATCAAGACGACACCACTGTCAAACCGCAACACGAGTTTGACATCTATAACAAGCACTTGAAGCTGGCGCGCGAATTCTTCCTTGCCGGCTATATCAACCAGGATGCAACGACAACGACGCTTTCGACTCAAGATGCGCTGAAGGCAGGCAACGTATTTATGACCTTCCAGCCGCTGAAGCCGGGCAAGGATGCAGAATTGGCGAGCGCAACTGGATTGACAGGCAAGCTGAAGCAAATTGAGATGACAGAACGTACGATTGCTACGTCCGAGACTGCCGGTTCGATGCTGGCGATTTCCTCCACTTCCGAAAATCCGGAACGCGCCATGATGTTCATCAATCTGCTGCATACGGACAAGTACTTGAACAACCTGCTTAACTTCGGCATCGAAGGCAAGCACTATTCGCGAGACGGCGAAGTGATCTCTCCAACCGAGAGCACCAACGACTATAACCTGGGCGCTGCATGGATGCTTGGCAACCAGTTCCTGAACTATGTTTGGGATTCCGAAGATCCGCAAAAGTGGGAAGAGTTCAAGAAGTTTAACGAAGGCGCCAAAGTTTCGCCGGGCCTCGGCTTCACGTTCAACTCCGAGCCGGTGAAGAACGAAATTGCCGCTCTCGTCAACGTGAAGAAGGAATACAACCCAGCGTTGGAAACGGGTGCCGTAGATCCGGATGAGGTGCTTCCGAGATACATTGATAAGCTGAAAGCTTCCGGACTCGACAAAGTCATCGAAGAAAAGCAAAGACAATTCGATGAGTTTCTGGCTAACAAATAAGGTGACCGAATAGGCGATAGCGTCTAACGATCATAGGAAAGGAGCTGTCTCCCGTTATGAACGGCGAGGCAGCTCCTTCTTTCTTGGCATGTCAGTGCGTAAAAGCTGTCCAGACAGGTCTGTCAGTAAGGCCATGGGAACCGCGCGCAAACGTCAGGTCTGGCAAGCTTTACTTGTATGCTGGCAGCCAGTCTCCATGCGCTTCGATCAGATCGTCGCAGAGGGACACAATCTCGTCCATGGACAGCTCTGCGGAAGTATGCGGGTCCAGCAGCGCAGCATGGTAGATATGCTCGCGTTTTTGCGAGATCGCCGCTTCGATGGTCAGCAGCTGGGTGTTGATGTTTGTACGGTTCAGCGCTGCCAGCTGCGGCGGCAAGTCCCCGACGTAGGTCGGCGTAATGCCGTTGCGGTCTACCAGGCAAGGGACTTCAACGCAGGCTTCCTTGGGCAGGTTCGGGATCAGCCCGTTGTTCATGACATTGCCGCCGATTTTATAAGGCTGCCCGGTTTCGATGGCTTCAAAAATATAGGAAGCATATTCCTCGCTGCGGCAATGACTCAGATTATTGTTGTTGACCAGCTCCTCGCGCATGCTGGCCCACTTCTCGATCTGCTCGACGCAGCGTCTGGGGTATTCGTCCAGAGGAATGTTGAATCGATCAATCAGCTCCGGATAGTTGCGCTTAATAAAGTAAGGGAAATACTCCGCATTATGCTCAGACGATTCGGTCACATAATAGCCGAACTTGAACATCAGCTCGAAGCGAACCATATCATGGTGAATTTCTTCTTGCTTCTCTGCCGCTCTGCGCTTGATTTCCGGGTACAGATCCCGCCCATCCTTGGACACTTCCAGCAGCCAGGCCATGTGGTTGATGCCCGCGATTTGCCATTTAACCCCTTCCGCATCCATGCCGAGATGCTCGAACAACCGGGGGACACAGGCTTGCACGCTATGGCATAGCCCGACTGTATGGACGTGGCCATAGGTGTTCATCACATTCGTAAGCACGGCCATCGGGTTGGTATAGTTCAGAAACAGCGCGTCAGGGCACACTTCGTTGATATCGCATGCGAAATCCAGCATAACCGGAATGGTCCGCAGATTGCGGAATATGCCGCCGATGCCCAGCGTATCCGCAATTGTTTGCCGTAAGCCGTATTTCTTGGGAATTTCAAAATCCGTGATCGTGCACGGATCATACCCGCCGACTTGGATAGCATTAACGATGTATTTGGCACCGCGCAGCGCTTCCTTGCGGCTGGAATAAGCCTTGATGGCGACGCTGCTGCCTAATGTACGCTTCAGATTGAGCAGCATCTGCTCTGAATCTTTCAGTCTCACGGGATCAATGTCAAATAAGGCAAATTCGAAATCCTGGAGCGCGGGGACCATCATGCTGTCGCCCAATACATTCTTCGCAAAGACGGAGCTGCCCGCCCCTAGAAATGTAATTTTGGACATGTCTGACTACCCTCCTGTAAAATATAAAGATAGTTGTACTATAACGGAAGAACTGCATGAATAGAATGGAATGAAGCAATCCCCCTATGGATATTTGTAGCATGTATCGAATCAAGAGAAGGTGAGGGATGCGTGTGGCTCAGGATCACAAAAGCTTCGAGGTGGCTCTGAATCCGGCGCCGGCTATCGGAGAGCTTTCGGTTTTGTTCAGCGGGCAAGGCGAGCCGGTGGGCGGACACAAGATCGGACCAGCCGTTCACGAGTATTTTTTGATTCATACGGTTTATGGAGGGAAGGGGACACTTGAAATAGCGGGCCATACTTATTCCTGTACGAAAGGCGATACCTTTGTCATCTTTCCGGATTGGCTGGTCAGTTATGAATCGGACAGGGAGGAACCGTGGCGCTATGCCTGGGTGGGCTTCACCGGACATTATGCAAAAACGTTTTTGTCCTCGCTCGGGATTACGCCGCAGCATCCGGTCGTGGCGCAATGTGATCTGCTTCGGTTGGAAACGTATTATGCCCGCATTCGCACGAGCTTCAACAAACATGTGCACACGCAGCTTGAAGATACGGAATCTTCCGGATGGTTTCGCCTGCTCCTCTACGAGCTGGGCAAAGCCAATGCGGATGCCATAGCCAAGACTCAGCAGCAGGCGGCGTCGGGCCGGTCGGTAGAGCAGGCGATTCGCTACATGTCCTTGCAGTACGCCAATCCGATATCCATTGAGCAGATCGCGGCAGACCTTGGCTACCATCGCGTGCATTTGTCCAAAATCTTCAAGCAAACGACCGGGCTTTCGCCTGTGCAATATTTGTTCCAAATTCGGATGAAGAAGGCGGAGGAGCTGCTTAGAAGCTCGTTGACGATAGCACAGGTAGCGGCTTCAGTCGGCTATCCGGATGCCTTGTACTTCTCCAAGCAATTTCGCAAGTGGAAGGGGATGACCCCTTCCGAGTTCCGCAAGGAACGGAAGGACGGAATATGAAATTTTTGCCGGAGATTGGTATAACTTGACTCCTTCTTGGTGATATTATCCACTGAATAAGACAGAAGGAGGGTCAGTCCATGATTATGAATGCACAAGCAAGCAACCAGCTCAGACAATGCGAGCAGACGATTCAGCAGTTGATGCAGCAAACGCAGCAGTCTACGCAGATGTACCAGCAAATGCTGCAGCAAGAACAGCAAAACGCGCAGCAGCTGGAAGAACTGGCAAGACGCGAGCGCCAAGCGGTTCAGATGATTCAAACGGCTTTGCAAGGCCATCAAACCGCGATGCAGCAAATGCAGCATGCGGCGCAAATTTGCCGCCAGTTGGAAGGCGTTATGCAGCAAATGCAGCACATGCCGATGCAGCAGGGCATGCACCAGTCGGGCGTGTATAACCAAAGCTTTACGCAGTAGAGACTATACACAAAGAAGCTGCCGATGGCAGCTTCTTATATTTCGCTTTCGGTTGTTACTGTATCTAGTGAGCTGTTCGCTCGTCTCTGTCATGGCGCAGGCATCCAGCGTTCTCCCCAAGCCTGAATCGCCTCGATTACTACTCTCAGATCCTTGCCCTTCGGCGTCAATTCGTATTCGATGCGCACCGGGGTTTCCGGATAGACGTTGCGCACGATGATGTCCAGTCCTTCCAATTCCTTGATTCGGTCTGTAAGCATCTTGTCGCTCATGTTCGGAATTTGCTCCTTGATATCCTTGAAGCGCTTCGGCCCGTCGAGGAGCACGCGAATAATCAGACCTGTCCATTTCTTCCCGATAATGTCAATCGAGGATTCGTACTTCGGACACATTCTGGAGAAGTCCATTTCCGAGATCACCCTTTCTCTGTTCAGCCGTGCCGTTGTTGGCTGCTGATGACCAAGCAAAGCTGTTATATGAATGCATTCGCATGCCAAGTTATTCTCCTAATCGACATCTTTCACACTTTTGTTATCGTGGGTAATTTTATCATAAATCCTTTAGAAATGTAAGTAAATAAATGATTGGTTTAACAACGGGAGCAATCCTTGTCCACAAGGGGATTGCATAATTCTGAATCTGTGGTTTAATGGGGGGGACAAGCAAATGAAGGGGTAAGGACAGATGAAAACGGAAGATAGCAGCCTGCGGCCGCAAGGCCGTGTGCTCATTGTGACAGCCGTGCCTGCCGAACGCGATGCGATAGCGTCAGGGTTGAACGGCTGTGCGCAGGTGGATGTGATTGCCGGAGGAGTTGGACCGGCATTCGCAGCTGCCGCCGCAGCGAAAGCGCTGTCGGAAGCGGATTATGCCTTGGTAGTCAGCGCGGGAATCGGGGGAGGCTTCCCCGAGCGGGCCGAGGTCGGCTCGCTTGTGCTTGCCGATCACATGATCGCCGCCGATTGGGGAGCCGAGACACTGGAGGGCTTCGCGAGTGTGGATGAATTGGGCTTCGGGACGGCAAGCTTCTCTACGCACAGCGGCTTGACGGCCAGCTGGCAAGCGGCATTGCAGAATGCCGGGGCAAGCGTTGCTGTAGGGCCCATTCTGACTGTATCCACGGCAACGGGCACAGCCCGCACAGCTGCGCTGCTGGCCGCGCGATTGCCGGGCGCCGCAGCGGAAGCGATGGAAGGCTGCGGCGTTGCAGCGGCCGCACAGCTTTGCGGATTGCCGGTCATGGAGATTCGCGCGATCTCGAACCGGGTGGGGCCAAGAGACCGCGAGTCTTGGCGCATTCCGGAGGCGCTCGAACGGCTGCAGACAGCAGGGAAGACATTACTGGAGGTGCTACAATGAAGATCGCGTATTCGCCATGTCCGAATGATACCTTTGTGTTCCATGCCTGGGCGCATGGCCGCATTGACGGGGCGCCGCCCCTTGAGGTGACGTATGCCGATATTGACAAGACGAACCACTGGGCAGCGGAGCGCAGCGGTCCTGAGGTGATGAAGATTTCCTATGCGGCGCTGCCCTGGGTACTGGACGACTACACATTGCTGCCCTGCGGGGGAGCGCTTGGCAGAGGCTGCGGGCCGCTGGTGCTGACGAAAGACAGCAGCGAGCGGGGCCCGGCTGTGCTATCGGGCCGCAAGGTAGCTGTGCCGAGCGAACGTTCCACCGCATACTTGCTGTTTCGGCTTTGGGCAGCGCAGCAGGTCCCTGGGGGAGTCGGCGAAATCGTCGTCATGCCGTTCCATGAGATTATGCCGGCGGTCCGGGATGGCCGCATCGATGCCGGACTCGTCATCCATGAAGCCCGCTTCACCTATCAGCAGTATGGGCTGACGATGCTGGCCGATATGGGCAGCTGGTGGGAAGCGGATACCGGTCTGCCCATTCCGCTTGGCGCGATTATCGCCAGACGCTCATTGGACGCGTCAGCGATTGCCGGATGGATTCGCCAATCCGTGGACTATGCGTGGAAGCACCCGGAAGCGTCGCAGTCTTATGTGATGGAGCACGCCCAGGAGATGTCGCGGGAAGTGGCGCAGGCGCATATTGATCTGTATGTGAACGAATTTACAGCCGACTTGGGGGACAGCGGCTATGAAGCGGTAGAATCGCTGCTGGTCCGGGCAGCTGACGAAGGCCTTGTGCCGAAGGCTGATCTCGCCTTGCTTCGCCGTTAGCGATCAGGCTTGGCCTGGTTCGAAAGGAAGCTCGGTGATTTCCGGCAGAAGAGAAAACAAGGTCGCTCCTGGTCAAGCAATGGACCTGGGCGGCCTTGTTTTTTCATTCGTACAAGCGGAGCTGGCTGACCCGAAATTCATACTCGTCGCGAGCGAGCATCTGCCCGGCGAGACGGACAAATAGCGGCGTGAATGCTTCCATTGTGCCGATTAAGGGCAGGCGGGAACCGGCTTTGCTTCGCGCATAGATGGTAGCATGGGC
Organism: Xylanibacillus composti; assembly: GCF_018403685.1. NCBI lineage: Bacteria > Bacillati > Bacillota > Bacilli > Caryophanales > Paenibacillaceae > Xylanibacillus > Xylanibacillus composti. The sequence goes on along the minus strand of NZ_BOVK01000046.1, from coordinate 30,348 downwards.
CAGATAGGCTTGTTCAAATTGTTGATCGGTATACAAGCATTTCATGTTTCCATCACCTGAAAGCCAGTGTGCCCGTTTTATGTCCGATTATGTATGGGAACACCACTTTTCGTCCCATTTTTTGAAATATTCTAAAAAATATTGAGTCATCTTACGATATAATAGAGTAGAAATCGATAGAAAGGAGGGTGCTTTGCCAGGACGCAAGTCAACGAATCCAGATAAGGAGGTCGGACATGTATAAGAGAGTGGAGAATGAGATTGAACAAGCCATGTTTCACTTCATTTGGATGACAGCCTGGAGGGAGAAAGGATTTGAATTTGAGTTTGCCCGGCACGTGCTGGACCGCTATCTAGTGATCACCCCTGACATGGAATATGTCGGGTCGATCGAATTCAAGCCATACGATCCGCAGCATGGTGCGGTGAACGAAGTGGCGCCGTTTCAAAGCCATCCGCTGGTTCGGGATGCCCGCTCACGCGTGGCTGAGGTTGACAAGGTGGCGCTGCTCCCCGAATACAGGGGGAAGTACATTGCGGAGCTGTTGACTGCAGCCGTGCACTTTGCACGTGAAGGGGGATACGATTATTATGTGTCCCTGTTGGACCCTGTGTTTTACCGCGCGCTGCGCATCACATTCAAGGTGCCGATGAGCAAAGTAGGAAAGGAGGTCTATTATAAAGGAGGAAATGTTGTCCCGGTTTTGTTCCATATGAAGGAAATGGTGGACAGCCCGGAACGCTATGAATGGCTGAGCGAACAGTACGGGAATGCTGCGCGTGTATTATTAACAGAATATTCAGACTATATTGGATAGCTTAATCATTCCTTCACACGCAGCCCGCCGAATATTACTCATCATTTAGAGAAAGAGAGAAGATACAAATGGATAATGCTACGTTGGTATTGCATAGAAGAAATCGCCTGTTCGTCAAAATTCTTTGGGGAATGCTGGCGCTGGGCATTTCGGTGGATCTGGCAGCCGGATTGCCCGCAAATCTGATTTTGACGCTTGCGGCGACAGGTACAGCCTTGTGCGGCTTAACCACGCTTTTGACATACCGGGGCATCGCGACCCCCTTCATCAAGTACTTGGTTCCCTGCATTTTGATGATCATTACGGTCATGCTGATTGTGATGGACCCGCAGCCGATCACCAGCACTTATTTTCTCGTCTATGTAAACATAGCTCTGATGACCTTGTACGCGAACTATAGGGCCATTGTATTCAGTGGACTGCTTGGACTTGGCGTGAGCACCTATTTGTACATGGACGAAGGAATCCGCCAGGCGCTGTTTCCCGGCGAATCCTTGCTCTATCTGTATTTGTACCTGCTGTTCTTCACGGGGGCGCTCGCCTTCTCCGCCCGCTTCAGCGAGCGGCTGCAGGCGAGTGTGTCTCGCGAAAAGCAGGAGGCGTTCCAGGCCAAAGAGGTAACCGACCGTCTGGTTGACAAGCTGAAATCATCTATCTTGCTGCTGAACGCATTCAGTACAGAACAACGAAGCGATATACAGCAGACGGGTCAAATCTCCAAGGATGTGACACACACATTCACGGAAATGTCCAGAGCCGTTGAATCCCAGACGGCGCATATTGTGGATGTGTCCCACACCATTGGAGGGCTGGAGCAGCTCGTCATGCAATTGGCGAAGCAGGCGGAGGAGCTGCAGCAGAACAGCACGCATACATCCGCGCTGACACATGAAGGGCAAAGCAGGATTGTGCGATTGGCGGAGGAAGCGGGTCACGCGCGGAAGGTCATTCGCGAGACTGTAGAAGAGATGGACGAGCTAAATGCCCAGAATGACCGGGTAAGCTCGATTGTCAGTACGATTTCGGACATCTCCGAGCAGACGCATATGCTGTCCTTGAATGCAGCGATTGAAGCGGCAAGAGCCGGCGAGCAAGGCCAGGGCTTCGCTGTTGTCGCAAGTGAGGTCCGCAAGCTCGCAGACCGTGCACGGACGGCAACGGAGGAGATTGAAGCGATTCTGGATACGATTCGCAGGCTGATTACGTCGGTGCACGAGCGCATTCAGGTGGGCGAGCAGGCGGTGGCCGGCAGCCATGGCGGCGCTCAGCAGGTGAAAGCGATCATTGAGCAGATCGCCGTCAACATGGATCAAGTGAAAGGATCTTCGGATGTAGTGGACGAGTCTGCCGTCCAGATGCGCAGGGAGTATGCCTCGATCTTGACAAGCATGGAGCAGGTAGCGGCCGCTACGGAGGAAGGCAGCGCCTCGATACGGGAAGTTTGTGCCAGCATGGAGGAACAGGATGCGAAGATTCATCGCATTGTAGAGGCGTATGATCAGCTGGACGCGCTTGTACAGGAATTGAAGCATCTGGTGGAAGGAAGCGTGAATGGTTGATTCGATGACACGCGGATAGCCCGATGCAGGCTGTTCCGCCTGATCTATTCCAGCTTGGGGCTGTCCCGTCAGTGCTTATTGGCGAACGGGGTGGCCCCCGCATGCCTGCGTTTATGATTCGGTTGGGCTCATGTCCCGTACTGCGTTTGTATTGCGTCTGTACCGCGCCTGTGCTGCGCCTCTGTGCGCAGCACGGTTTTTCTATTCCCCGGGCAAGCTAATGGATTTCCTGGAGCACCGGCGTTTCTTCCATGCGCTCCAGCTTGCTGATCGCTTCCTTGCAGCTTCGCGCCTGCAGCTTCTTCAGCATGGAATTTACCTGATTCTTGAGCGTCCGCTCAGACTTCATCAGCTTGCGGGAAATGTCCGCCAGCGTCATCCCCTCTCTCACCAATTCGAATATAGTTCGCTCAGCTGCAGTCAGCACCTTTAACCGTTCCTCCCGTTTCAGGCGCAAATAATCCTTAAGCAGCACTTCCATAGGGGAGTTGCTTCGAAAGCACGAGCGTATGATGTGAGGCAAGTCCCGGAAGCTGTCCGTATACGTGTAATGCAAAGCACCGGCAAGAAAACACTGCTGAATTACATGCTCATCGCGGAGGGCTGAAAAAACCAGCGCTTTCACCGCTTTCGAATCCGTCATGCTGGTCATTTCGGCAATCGCCTGGACGCCTTCCTCCCAACTCCCATCCTTCATCTGTACATCCATAACGACAATGTCCGGCAGGATGGCTTTGGCTGCCCGCATGGCTTGTTGATGCGAGGTGACGGCGCCTACGATGAGAAAATCATGCTCGTCGTTCAGAAAGGCGGTCAACAGCTTGAGCCATTCCGGATTCTCCTGCACGATCAGGATGGTAGTGCCCAAAATCACTTCCCCCCCTCTGCTCATGAATTTCCCGTAGACAGGGCCGGGTATATCCCTACTATAATGGATGAACGGAAAGGAGACAATCACGCACAAACAATTTAGTACCAATTTTCAGAAAAGTCACAAAAAAATTAGAACTATCGCCGTCCACCCTTATTTTCTATATTTAAATTGTCGAAGCGCGGACTGGCGGTACTTGTCATTTTATAGAATAGGAGGGAAAGAAATAGATAATCTTGTTGGATTTGCGGGAAATGTGAAGCAATTAAGGAAATGAGGTGATTCGTTCATGTTTGTGCATTTTACGCAGAAGGTCAATCATATGCTGATGGTAAAAGTCACGGGATTTAAGCATTTCCTTAAGCTTTTTCGCATGCGTCAGTGGTCGAAGAACATTTTTGTCTTCGCGGGTCTCCTGCTAGCGCTGGACAGTGTGGATTTCATTATGGTGCAGCAAGCGGTCTTTGCGTTCTTCCTGTTCTGCGGCATATCCAGCTCCGTATACATGATCAATGATGTGGTGGATATTGAAAAAGACCGGCTTCATCCAGTGAAGCGCAATCGTCCGCTGCCGTCCGGACAGGTGAAGGCCGCTCATGCTGCGATTGCGGCAATCTTGCTTAGTGCCACCATTCTCTTCTTGTCTTTCCGGTTAAACGTTTACTTCGGCTTTACACTCTCCTCCTACTTCTTATTGAATCTCTTGTATTCATTCAAATTGAAACATTACGTGTTCGTCGATGTCATCATTATTTCCTCCGGCTTCGTGCTGCGGGCGCTATCCGGCATCCTGATCGCAGGCGCTGCGATATCTCTGTGGCTTCTGCTCAGCGTCGCGTTCCTGACATTGTTCCTGGGGGTGAACAAGCGCAAGAAGGAGCTGCTGCTGCTGAAGGAGGATTCGACGGCACATCGCAAAAATTTAAGCCAATATTCTATCGGACTGATCAACGAGATGATTCCGATGCTCACCTCCTGTACGGTGATTACTTATTCATTCTTCATTATTTATGAGTCGGACTCCAAGCACATGATTGTGACGATCCCGATGGTGCTGTACGGCATCTTCCGCTACCAGTACTTGACCAACCGCACCGAGTATGGCGAGAGTCCTGAATTGGTCCTGCTGCGGGACAAGCCCACGGTGCTGATCATGCTGCTTTGGGCGGTCATGTTCGGACTTAATGTGATGGCATTATGAAAATGCATGTACCGGTCATCCGCGACATGCAGTCGCGCCTTCGGGATATAGCGTCCAATGCCCAGGTCAAGCGCTTCGTCAGCAATCTCGGGACCGTATTCCTGTTTCGCTTCGCCGCAGCCGTCCTCAATGCGGTGGGGCTTGTGGCGGCGGCTCGTTATTTCGGCGTGGTGGCGGTCGGCGATATCAACATCATTCAGAATGCCGGTTTTTTCCTGATTATCCCTATGTTGATCGGTGTGAACGTAGCCATTGTGAAGTACTTGCCCGCTGGCAACGCAGAAGAGCAGGGGCGGCTCATTGGATCGGTTTTTGTATGGAATGCCGCTTTGCTTATGGCGTGCAGCCTGCTGTACTTGTTCCCGGGAATGAGGCTGGCGGAGTGGTTGAATTTGTCGCCTGCCGTATGGCTGTGGAGTGTGCTGTTCGCGATCTCCGTCAACATCTCCATGGTGTTCGATGCCATACTGCGAGCGGAAGAGAAGTTTTTCTTGCTTGGCAAGGCCAGATTGATTGGCACTGTACTCTTCTTCGTCATTGTGCTGTTGGCCTGTCTGCTTTCCGGCAGCTTTTACCTGTTCATTGCGGCGCTTATGGTTAACCACCTGACGTTCGCGGTATTGGCTTACCGGGGCATGAGTGTGCGACGCTTCCGCTTCTCCTGGCAGAGCTCCAGGAAGATTTACAGCTATGGCAGCATCAATATGGTCAGCTTGGGGCTGTCGATGGTGCTGTTCACGAGCGATATTTTTATCGTCAACTACTTTTATTCCGGCTACGAGGTTGGCATTTACTCTGTCTACATGGTCAATGTCCGCATGTTTTTCAATTTATTGTTTCATGAAATATTCGCAGTCGTGTTCCTGCCGACAGTCGCTCAGATGGACAAGCTGATGCTGTATCGCCGGTTGATGAAGCTGACGCCGCTGATATTGCCGGCTGCCATGCTGGCCAACGCCGTGCTGTGCGTGACACTGCTCTTCTTGTTCGGCAGCGAATACCCGCTGAACTGGACGTTTGTTGCGCTCGTATCGATCGGTACCGGGTTTCACTTCTTGTACTGGGTGATGAACTCCATTTTTACGGTGGAGGGCAAGAAGGGGGCGCTGATCTGCCTGCAGGTGCTGGGCATTCCGATGCCGTTCCTGCTGGGTGCAACAGTGTATTTGACGAAACTCTACGGGATAGCGGGGGCCATGGCCGCTTCTTTGCTTACCCAGCTGGTGCTGATTGGCATGTTCATTGTCGTCATTCGCTTGCAGTATGGCAAAGACCGCTTGCGGGAGGAGCACAATCATCAGCCATCCTTGACAGAATGGCAAAAGGAGGATCGCTCATTATGAAAGCCAGCATTATTATTCCAACCAAGGACAAGCTGTCCAGGCTTCGCTTGACGCTTCACGCGCTGGAATCGCAAGTTGGCGCCGATGTCGAGGTCATCATCGTCTTCGACGGCTGCTCGAAGACAACCATAGAGCAGTTCAAGCAAAGCTCGTTCGGCTTCCAGCCTGTCATCGTGATTAGCGAGCACAATGTAGGCCGAGCCGCCGCCAGAAATTTGGGTCTGGCTCAGGCGAAGGGGGATATCGTCATCTTCGTTGACGACGACCGGGTGCCTGCCGCGGATTTCGTGCGCAGACATATCGAGGGCCATCGGGAGCCGTGCGTCTTGCTTGGCAAGAGGACCGATGTCTTGTACTCGGAGAAGGAGCTGGATCACCTGTACGTGTTGGGTCGCGTTCGGCGCAATCCGGATGCAGTGCGGGAGAGAATGACGAAGCTCGAAATGTACAAAACACTGCCCGTCAGCATGAAGAGCTCCTTGCGATGGCTGTTGTTCTATACGGGCAATGTCTCTGTAGACCGCAGCTGCCTGGAGCAGATTGGCGGCTTCGACACGAATTTTCAAGGCTGGGGACACGAGGATCTGGATCTTGGCATCCGCCTTGCGAAGCAGGGCATTCCGTTCCGCAAGGATGACGCCATCGTCAACTATCATCTCATGCATGACAGCAACTTTGACCTGCGGCAGCGGAGGAAGGAATCGGCGCGCAATCTGGCCTATATGATTCGCAAGTACAGAAAGGACGCCATTGTCCTGCTGCTTGCCATTTTCTACGTCAGGCACAAGCTGTTCGGTCTGCGCTACAACCGTCAGGTTGTGCAGGAGAAGAACGTGCTTGTCGGCAAGTCATGACCGAATCGTGGAAGGAGGATTTATGCATGCATGATCAGCCATTCGTTTCCGTTGTCATTCCGAATTACAACTATGCCAAGACGCTGCCGCGTTGCCTTGAGGCGCTGCAGCATCAGACGTACAAGCATTTCGAGGTCATCGTCATTGACGATGGCAGCACAGACGAATCTGTGGAGATCGCGAAGCAGTATCCGTGCCGGCTAATTCAGACGAGGAATAATGGCGTGTCCGCCGCACGCAATCTCGGCGCGGCGGAGGCCAAGGGGGAAATCGTCTTCTTCCTGGACAGCGATGTCGCCTTGTTCGAGGACGCGCTTGCCAATACGGTAACGGCCTTCGAGGAGGACCCGACGCTGGGTTCCGTATGCGGCATCTATGCGAAGGAAGCGCTGTTCCGGGACAGCCTGTTCGAGGAATACCGCACGCTGCAAGGCTACTATTGGCGCAAGAGCTCAGAAGGCTATGTCACGGCGGGCTTCTTCTCATTGGGTGCGGTGCGCAAGTCTGTATTCATGGAGCTGGGCGGCTTCGACCGCCGGCTGAACAATTCGGAAGATATTGAGTTCGGCCACCGGTTGAATGAGAAGTACAGGCTGCTGCTTACCAGCAAGGTGATGGGCTATCACGACGACGAGGACGAATTCCGCAAGCTTGCCAGGAAAATGCACGAACGGGCCAGGCAGCGGGTGCCCTTCTACTTCCATCGCAAAAAGCCGACCAAGGGCTTCGAAACACCGCTGCGAGGCATAGGCATGCTGTTCGTCGGGCTGAGCACGCTGCTGCTGCCGCTGGCACTGGTCGAAGCGTCCATGCTATGGGGGTTCCTCGCATGCGTGCTCGTATTTCTGCTTACCGATGCGGGCCAATACCTGTTCGTGAGGAAGGAGCGCGGCCTGTTGTTCACCCTGTATTTCATTGCCATGCATTGGGCGATTACGGCGGTCGTGTTCTGGGGCTTCGTGCGGGGCTTCTTCAATTTCGCCACCAGCCGGCAATTCCGGATGAAATACAAATACGGGGAGTAGAGCGATGAAGAAAAAAGTGTTGATTACCGGCAGCAACGGCGTGTTGGGACGCAATTTGGTCGAATACTTGGCCAAGCGTCACCGCAATGACTACGAGCTTGTGTTGTTCGATCAAGTGCAGAGCGCCGAATTGGCGCGCGATTATGAAGCCCGTCAGGGGGATATCCGGAACGCAGAGGAGGCAGCGGCTGTAATGCGGGGCGTTGACATGGTCGTCCACACGGCCTCCGCTTCGCCCTCCTATCCGGATCATGAGATTTACGACATTATCATTAATGGCACGAAGACGCTGATGGAAGAGGCGTTCCGCCAGAAGGTGTCACGTTTCGTCTACATCTCCTCCACCTCCGTATACGGCGTGCCGGAGAAATCCCCCATCTATGAGGATGACGAAGTGAAGCCGTACGATCCGTACAACAAAGGGAAAATTGCGGCCGAGAAGCTGTGCGCCGAATGGCGCGGCAAGGGGAAGTGTGTCACGGTGCTGCGGCCCCGGTCGTTCATCGGTCCTTACCGGCTTGGCACGTTCGGCATCTTGTACGAGTGGGCGCAGGAAGGGCGGCATTTCCCGATGCTTGGCAAGGGGCAGAACCAGTACCAGCTGCTCGATGTGGAGGATTTGTGCCAGGCGATTGAGCTTGCGATGTGCGGCGACCCTGATCAGGTGAACGATTTGTTCAATATCGGCGCCAAGCATTTCACGACACTGAAGCAGGATTATCAGGCCGTGCTGGACGCGGCTGGACACGGGAAGCGGATCATCAGCCTGCCGGCGAAGCCGATGATGGCCGTGCTGGGCGTGCTGGAGAAGCTCAAGCTGTCGCCCTTCTACAAGCGCCTGTACCTGAAGCTGAACCGGAATTATTATGTGTCGATTGAGAAGGCGGAGCGCCAGCTTGGCTACCGTCCGCGCTACTCCAACCAGGAGGCGTTGGTGCGGAATTACCATTGGTACTTGGCGAACCGGGACAGCAGCAGGCAGCAGGGGAACAGCAACAATGCGGTATGGAACCAAGGCATTCTGAAGCTGGCCAAAATTTTTTTCTAAGCTGGCAGGCAGGCCAAACGAGGCAAAACCATAAGAGGAATGGGGGAACTGTTCATGCAAACAGTACAAGGCTATCGTTTTTTAACCGTTGAAGACGCAGATGCCATGACGGAAGAGGAGAATCTGCGGCTGTTCAAGAAGCATATCGGCCAAAACTTGGGGAAGATGCTGTCCATGCTCGGCTTTGCCGATGCGATACCGGTTCGGGCGGAAGGGATGCACATTACACTCAATGACGGTCGCGAAATTCTGGACATGACCGGTCATGTGGGCGTGCTAGTCGCCGGACACAACCATCCGCGCATCATCGAGGCGCGCCGCAAATGGGGAGAGCGCAGAGGGCTGGAAACGTGGAAGTTTTTCCCCTCCCCCTATCAAGGTGCGTTATGCCACAATCTATCGCTCATTTTTCCGGAGGATCTGGAAATAGTCTTCTTCTGCAACAGCGGAGCCGAAGCCAACGAAGGCGCGATGAAGCTGGCGCAGAAATACGCGGGACCGGAGCGCAAGATGGTCGCATTCACGGACATTTCGTTCCACGGCAAGACCCACGCGACCTTGACGGTGTCCGGCTCTGAGCAGCATCAAAATCATCACTTCAACAAGCTGGAAAATTGCCACATGGTGAAGTACGGCGATTTCGAAGCGCTGCGCGAGCTGGTGGAATCGAATCTGATTCGCAAAGGCGTAAGCCGGGTCGGCACCTTCATCGTCGAGGCGATCCGCACGGAGGGCGTCGTGAAGCCGGACAGCCGCTACTTCCAACAGGTGCGTCAGCTGTGCGACCAATATGACATTGCGCTGATCTTCGATGAAATTTACACCGGCTTCGGTCGTACCGGGAAGATGTTCGCCTTCGAGCACCACGGCGTCAGTCCCGATATTTGCTCCTTCTCGAAGGCGTTCGGGGGAGGCAAGGCCACCTTCGCCGGCTTCATTACCCGTCCGTCCATTTATAACAAGGCATACGCCAAGATGAATGAGGCAACGCTGCACTCGACGACCTACAACGGCTATGGAGAGGAGATCGTCTCATCCCTGGAAGTGCTGCAAATTATTCAAGACGAAAGACTTGTGGAGAATTCAGAGGAAATGGGCGCTTACCTGCTGCATCGCCTGGAGGAGGTGCAGCGAGAATACTCGGACCTCGTTGCGGAAGTGCGCGGGGTCGGCCTTCTGTGCTGCATCAAGTTCAAGTCCAAGACCGAGAAGCTGCTGCGCATGATTTCGAGCACCGGCTCCGAGGCGATGGAGAAATTCGTGACCGGAGCGATCATTACGAAGCTGTTCCAGGAGCATAACATCCTGACCTTTACGCCGCCGCATGATTCCGCGCAGCTCCTCATTACGCCCAGCCTGATCATCCGCAAGGAGCACGTGGATCAGTTTATCGAGGCGCTGAAGCAGGTGCTGGGCAGCAGCCTGTGGACGGTCGGCTTCAGCTATATGAAGAAATTGAAAGGATAAGGGGAGGCGAAGATGCAAGCTTATACGGAGACAGGAACTGCGACCAAGAGCAGGCTGGCATTTGCCTTCATGAATTGGCGCCATGGCGCGGCCTTGACCATGCTTGCGCTATCCTTGATTCTTCATGTGTGGGTTATTGGGAAGTATGCCTGGTGGAATGTGGCGGGGAGCGTGCCCCCGATGCTTTTGATGCTGGTCCCGGTTATGGCAGCCATGCTGGCTATCCGGGCCAAGCGGAAGGGGGTGTTTTTCCTATATGCGGCGCTGCTGCTTCTCATTTGGTTCCCGAGGATGGATGTGAATCTGGCCGCACCGGTCAACGCCTGGAAAAGTACGGATGCTGCGGGCTTGAAAGTGCTGTCGTGGAACACCGAGTTTTGGGACCAGTACGATCAGATCGACATGTATGCGTTCCTGCGCGACCAGGATCAGGATATTTACATCCTGAGCGAGTACGAATACAACGATAACTGGCAGCCCTTGCTGATTGACCGATACGACGAGATCGTCGCGAACTTTCCCGGTTACCATGTCGTCACCGAATACGAATTCGTCATCATAAGCAAATACCCGGTGATGCATTACGAGCTGGGTGCCTCCAAGCAGGTCATGATGGCAAGGGTGCAGGTTGAAGACAAAGAGCTGGTTATTGTGAATGTGCATCTGAGACCGCATGTCGATCTGGGCAACAGTTTGATTTCACCGATTTTCTGGAACTATGTGAAGGAAAGGCATGCGCTGCGCTTGCAGGGGTTTGAGGAAATCAGGCGTTATGTGGAGCAGGAACAGGCCTATCCGGTCATCGTGACCGGAGACCTGAATACCACCGTGCTGATGACCGATCTGGATGAGATGACGGGATCGCTGAATCATGCGATCCGCCATTCTACAGATTTGTTTCCGACATCCTGGGCGCGCCCCGGCGGGCGATTCTGGTGGCGGATCGACCATTTTTTCTACAACGACCATGTGGAGGTTCACACGTATGACATGATTCATGATGTGCGATTGTCCGACCACAAGGCGATGGTTGTCAACCTCGAGCTGAAGTGACGCATTCGCTCCTGATTGGCGTATCAGCCGTCTGGCGGCCTGCTTGCTCCGAATAGGAGGGAGGTAGGTGTCATGAGGTTTGATGCTGTCTTTTTCGAAGAAAGGTTAAAGAAGCATAGGCTGACAGCCAGAGAGTTGGAAGTGACCGTCTATTGGATTATGGACTATTCTTGCAAGGAAATTGCCGATCAGCTCATCATCAGCCACTACACCGTACGGAGCTATATTCGCAGCATCAATCGAAAGATTGGGGTGAAGTCGAAAGCATCCCTTATCCTGCATCTGCTCAACGATGAGCCGGCCCCGACGAGCGGGGACTAAGCGATGGGCGTTGAGGATTCGGGAATCGAAGGCGCTTAGACGGGTGCGAGAGGCGCTGGCTGATGATGGAGCTCGCGCGCAGCGGCAAGAGCTGCGGTTCCTGCTGCAACCGGTGAGAGCAAGGAAAACATCGCTTTCAGAATGGCTGAAGCAAAACTAGAACAGAGGAGGGATGTTCCTGCGTGAATGGAGGGTGATACAATGATAGTGCGGAACGATACTCTTAGCCAAAAAGGAGGTGGAATTTATGCCTCAGTACAGTCCCGTATTCAACTGTTACGGCGGCAGCGCTACAAACATTACGTACTCCAGCGCTTACTGCTCCTGGTACTTGTGCGATGATATCGGCCCTTACAAGAGCCGTAGAGTCGACTACACATATCGGTGCACGAATGGCGGAGGAGGCGGCGGCTCCTTCCAGGTAGGCTGCTGTTAAGCATCAAAAAAAAGGCGCATTCTTTTCGTTCGCGGGAGAATGCGTCCTCTGTTTATATGGAGAAGGGAGGGTGTTTATGAAGGAGACGAAGCAGGAGCACCTGAGATTCCTCCGCACGTACAAGGAAGCGGTTGTCGGCGACCGCCTTCCGGACGCGCCCGCATCGGATGAAGCCGATCATCCTACCTTGTCTGCATGCATCCGCGGCCACCTGCTGCTGTTTATCGTCAGTGTACACTGCGAGTTATGCTATGACGCGCTGCGCGAGCTGTATGCATTCGTACTGGAGCGGCCGCATTCGAATGTCGTGATCCTGCTCGAAGGAGACGAATCGGCATGGGCTACGCTGAATGAGCAGTTTGCCGGACGCGCGCGCGTATTCCGGAAATCGAAGGCGGCCATTCTGCGAGAGCTCGGCACCAGGGGAGTGCCGTGGGGATATGCGGTACAAGCGGACGGCCGGATTTGCGCCAGCCTGCCATGTTCGGCCCCGGAAGATTTCGAGCAGCTGGCGGCTGCGTTAGGATGAGGCAGCGGAGCAGGCAGATGCGGCAGGCGTTTGGCCTGTTGGTATGGCTGTCGCGGCAGACTAAGCCCGCCATTCTTGGCATGGTCTTGCTGCTGCTGGTCAGCCCGATTCTGAACTGGGCAACGGTGATGCTGACGAAGCACTTCATCGATTCGCTTTCTGGAGAAGAACTCCGCACGATGCTGCAGCTGGCGGCCGCGATGGGAGCAATCGCGATGGCGATCGCGATAGTAGGCCGACTGCAAGGCTTCTTGGGCGACCGGCTGTCCCTCGATATGGCCTATCGGATGGAACAGTTCTTGCTCGAGATGATAAAGCCGGAGCATGTTACACTGCTGGAAACGCCGCAATTTCAGCAGGATCTCAACATCCTGAAGAACAGCTTGTTCAAGATCAACTCCTTCATTCAAGCGGGACTGAGCTTCCTGCACCAAATCATCCTGATCGTCATCTATACGTGGATGCTGCTGCCGTACAGTGTGCTCGCTGCAGCACTGGTGCTTGCCTGTTCGCTAACGGTGCTGGCGCAGGTGTGGAAGCAGACGTCGCGGCAGGAGAAGCTGTTTCAGTCGATATCTCAGACCGAGATGGAGGCGCGCCATCTAGGCGACCTTGTCCTGCAGCCTGCTGCCCAGAAGGAAATGCTCGTGTTCGCTGCCAAGACGTTCTTGATGGAGAAATGGCGCCGTGCGGCGCACAGCGTTACAAGGGTGCGGAAGCAATTTCTGAGGAAGGATCTGTCGTGGGAGCTGCTTGTCGAAATCGTGCAGCCGCTCGGCTTCTTCGGGATTCAGCTTATCCTGCTGCCCAAGGTCGCAAGGGGGCAAATGTCTGTCGGCGATTATGTCGCGATGAGTGCGGCTGCAGGCTATCTCGCTGCCAGCTGGAAAACCTTCTTCCATTCGCTTGCGCCGTTTAAGGGGGTGCAGCTGTTTGTTCAGCGTTTCTTCCGGTTTCAGGACACGTACTTTCCTCAGGCGCCACAGCGAGGCAAGCGGCTCGGAAAGCTGCGCAGGCTAGAGTTGAATGAGATGAGCTTCACCTATCCGGCCAGGAATGAGCCAGTATTGCGCGATATTCATCTTGCGTTGACAAGGGGGGAAATGATAGCGCTGGTTGGCGAGAATGGATCGGGCAAATCCACGCTTGCCAAAGTGATTGCCGGTCTGCATCATGTAGACCGGGGACGAATGTTCGTCAACGGGACCGATCTGTGCGATGTCGAACGCACCAGCTACTATGCCCGTGTATCGATTGTCAATCAGGATTACATGCGTTACCCGTTCAGTGTGTACGAGAATATTGCGCTTGCATCGCCGACTGCAGAAGTGAAAGAGAGGGCGGACGGCTTCCTCCAAGACTTTCCCGAGCTTGTTCCCGCGCAGCTGCTAGGTCAATTGGACACGGTAATCGGCCACCAATATTTGAATGCCAGGCAGCTGTCCGGCGGACAATGGCAACGGGTGGCTATTGCCCGCGCGCTGTACAAGGAGGCCGATCTCCTAGTCTTGGATGAAGCTACGGCGGAGTTGGACCCGGGACTGGAGCTGCCGCTGATCGAACGGCTGCGCAGCTTGCGCCGGGGGAAGATGACTGTGCTGGTTACGCACAGCATGCATGTAGCGAGAAGAGCAGATTGTATTTATGTGCTACACAACGGCACGATAGTCGAATCCGGAAGCCATGAACGGTTGATCGCGGCTGACGGCCTGTACAGCAGGATGTGGGAGCGGCAAAATGAAGCTGGGAAGAAAGGAGACGTTCAAAGTGTCTTTGCCTGATTTCAGGAAGTTATTGAACCGGGACGGCAAGCTGACCCGAGAGCCGGTTTCGCTGCAGGAGGGCGATACGTTCCCGCCTGTGGCCGATCCCGCTGTTGCCTATGCCGAATTCCGGGAATCCGGGACCACCTTATTTGTTTTTATCTCGATGACATGCGCAGCCTGTATGGCGCTGCTGCCGGTACTGAAGGACTGGGCCGGACGCGGCAAAGGATCTGCTGTGCTTATGATGAACGGCTACCCCGAGGAAAGGGAGGAGATCGTGAAGCATTTCGCCTTTCCCTTCCCGGTCATGCTGGTAGAGGAGCAGGAAATGAGGGACAAGTACCGCATTCCCTTTACCCCTTACGCCTATCAGGTGGAGGCGAGCGGCCTGATTGTGAAGCATGGCGAGGTGAAACTATTCCTCGCGGGAGGGCAGGGATAGGCAGAGAAATGCCAGGTTATAAAGATTCGGCATGAAGGGCGAACGCAGAGGTCAGAAAATTCGACTTCGGTTCGTCTTCTTTCTATTTAAATCGCTATAAAACACTAGTAAATCCGTTTTGCCGCTATTATAATGGAGATGGGTTGTCAAGAAAAAATGGACAAGATCAAAATAAATTCGTCTATGCGAAAATAACTTGACATATATGTACATAAGTGGTATATGGAGGCGTTTGACAGCAGGAAGATGTCGAGTAATCGAGGTGCAGGTGTATGATGACTACACAACCGCAGATACTCAGTTTATTCTATACGGTGTTAAGTCTTCTGGTTCTAGTTGTCCTATACCAGGGGGTAAAAAAATACAAAGAGCGCCGCTTCGTGGAGGAGGTGCTGGAGCATATCAACGCGCAGTCGGATAAGTGCGTACAGGATTGCAGCATTTTGTACCTGGCCTGCCACAATCCCGCATTCAAGGAGATGAACGGCGCTGTATCGGAATATCCCGGGCAGATGGCGATTGTGCTCGAAGGACCCGACTGGTTCGTACGCAACAAGAAGCACTGCTGGCGCAGACATCATGTCATCGCTGCCGAGCAGCTGTCGCAAGTTCCGGTGCATTTCAGCCAGACGATGCAGCTGTACTGCAGGCAAACCCGGAAATGGCTCGGTCCTGAGGAAACAGCCCGATATTTGCGGGAGCATCGCAAGCTTCAAGCTCCGAATGAATCGGCCATGTGAGCGTCAGGGTGTCCATTCAGAATCTTTTGGCCCAAAGAATAGAAATTTGCGGCGAAAATCGCTATAATCTCTAATAGGGAGTGACCTGCTGAAAGCGGACTGGAAACCCAATACTTATGGAGAAGGAGTTTAATCATGGCGAAAACATTGATTTTTGGGCACAAAAATCCGGATACGGATACGATCTGCTCTGCGATTGCTTATGCGGATCTTAAGAAGCAGCTTGGCGAGGATGTCGAGGCTGTGCGATTGGGCGCTGTGAATGAAGAGACCCAATATGCGCTGAATCATTTTCAAGTAGATGCGCCGCGCTTGGTAGAGACAGTTGCCGGCGAAGTGAAGCAAGTCATCCTTGTGGACCACAACGAGCGCCAGCAGAGCGCCAACGATATTGATCAGGTTGAGGTGGTGGAGGTTATTGATCACCATCGCATTGCCAACTTTGAAACAAGCAATCCGCTCTATTATCGAGCCGAGCCGGTGGGCTGCACGGCGACGATTTTGAACAAGCTGTACAAGGAAAAGGGCAAGCAGATCCCCAAGCCGATTGCGGGATTGATGCTGTCCGCGATTATTTCCGATTCCCTGCTGTTCAAATCGCCAACCTGCACGGAGGAAGATGTGGCTGCAGCCAAGGAATTGGCCGGTATCGCGGGCGTTGACACAGAAGCGTACGGACTGGAAATGCTGAAGGCCGGTGCGGATCTGAGCAAGAAGACCATTGACGAGCTGCTTACACTGGACGCGAAGGAATTCCAGATGGGCAGCAGCAAGGTCGAGATTGCTCAGGTGAACGCAGTGGACGTGAACGACATTTTGTCCCAACAGGCTGAGCTGGAAGCTGCTATGCAAGCGAAGATTGCGGACAAGGGACTTGACCTGTTCGTCTTCGCGGTTACAGACATCCTGAACAACGATTCTGTAGCTGTAGCCCTCGGCAGCAAGGCAGACGCTGTCGAGAAAGCCTACAACGTGAAGCTGGAGAACAACAAGGCGCTGCTGAAAGGCGTCGTATCCCGCAAGAAGCAAATCGTTCCTGTTCTGACAGACGCTCTGAATTAATCGCGGAGCGGAGTATATCAGCACAATAGAGCAGAAGCCTGTCACCTTATCGCAGATCGGTAGGGTGACAGGCTTCTTTTTTTATGTGGCATCTGGATGGGAGTGCTCCCTTGGAAAGCAAGAAGCTGTCCCGAGCATCGCGGGACAGCTTCTGTGTGCAAAAATCAGCAGTCTGTTAAACCAGGTAAAAATTAATCAATAAAGCCAATGCTGCCCAGATAACGGCTGATCATGGCTGCTGCTTGCGCACGGGTTGCATTGTCGTGCGGCGCCAGCGTTGTGGCGTTCATGCCGTACACGATGCGGGATTGAATCGCTACGGCCATTTCTTCAACCGCCCAACCGCCTACTTGATTGGCATCTGTGAAGCCGGCAAGCTGCGCGCGCACTTGCGCATCCGTCAATTCGACGCCCTTGCCCGCATAAGCCATCGCGCGTACGACCATGGCCGCAAGCTCTTGCCTGGAGATCACCGCATTCGGGCGGAATGTGCCGTCCGGATAGCCGTAGATCAATCCGGCTTCCGTAGCCGCCTTCACTTCGGGTTCGTACCAGGAACCTGCTACGACATCGCTGAAGGAAGTCCGTCCGGACTGGGGCTCAATGGCAAGCGAGCGCACAAGCAGAGCGGCGAATTCCGCGCGCGTCACATTCCGGTTCGTCTCGAATGCCGTATCCGAAGTTCCGAAGACTACCAGCTTGTTGGCAAGCTTCGTGATGTCATCCTTCGCATAATGATTGTCAGGCACATCGTTGAACTGCTTGTCGCTGGTGACGACTGCATAGATGCTGTTCGTATTGCGCTTCAGCACCGCTGTTGACTTGCCGTCGGCTGTCTCGAATACCGATGGTACGAACAGCACGCTTTCCGTTGCCGGATGGTAGACGACGCCAGTCGACCGGTTGGCGCTCACCGCTTCATCCAGGAACAGGCTTCTCTCCACGTAAGTATTGCCGAAGTTTCTAATGTCTCTGCTCTGTCCGCTGCTTGTCACAACACGCAGACCGAACTCGACCGGTGTGCCGATCAGCTCGGCGCCAACTTTGTTCGCAGCAGCTGCAACCGCATCTGCTGTTGAGCTGGACACTGCTTTCATGGACACCTCAAGCGTCAAGCTGGACAAGGAAGTGCCCAGAGCATCCGCTTGATCTTTCAGCTTCAGCACGCCAAGCGGCAGGGAATAAGAAGCGATGTCGGATACAATGATGATCGTGGCTCTTGGGTTGTTCTCCCAAATCTCATGCAAGGTTTCGGCAGGCAGCTTCAGGAGATCGCCAGGAATAAGAATCGTGACTGTATCCCGACCTTCGAACGCTTGCTTCAAGGAGTTGGCGGATACAGTATCTCCGTAGACCGTGATCGTGCCTCCGGATACACTGTCGCTGATGCCGCCACCGCCACCGCCGCCGCCAACGGGACCGCCGCCGCCTCTTGGCTGCTGCATCGTCATGTTGCCAGCCGGTACAAGCCAGTAATACTCGTTGCCGACCTTGCCGATATCTCGGCCTTCCTGCGAGGCTGCAACCGTCTGGCTAGCCGTATAACGTCCATTCTCGGCGGTAATCGTGTATGTGCCAGCTGGCGCGGCGAACTGATAAAGCAGTCGGTTCGCGTAAACGCTGTCTGTTACCGAGCTTGCGCCGTACACGTTATTTGTTACGGTTCCATATGGCACCACTTCCCGGTAACCGTTGCCGCTGATCGTCAGCGTCGTACCGGCTTTGCTTGCGCCGTTCAGGAACAGCTCGCCGTGAATGTGATAATGCTGGGCATATACGGATTCCGTGACGCCAGTGACCGCCTCAGTCAGCTTGATCGGCTGCCGGTTGTCCGTCAGGTCGCCGGGAATTCCTGCGAAGTTGTAGTAGCGAACCCCGTCTGCCTCCCGATCATACGTGGCTTCGACCACGCCGATCTTGGCGCCATCCCATCCATAGACATTGATCGTGACCGTCTCATCCAGCGTCTCCCCATTGTCATAGTAGACGGTGCCGGTCACCGTACCGTTTGACGAGTAAGTGACTTGCGTAAACACGGCTGCCGCAAGTGCGGCCGCCGGCGCAAGCAGGGCAATCAGCATGCATGCCACTAGCGCTGTGGAGACTCGGCTCATCCATTGTCGTTTCATCTTGCTCCAGATCCTCCTTATGCAGTTTTGTGTACTAATGGTGTTTGTTCGTCCAGTACGTAAATGGAACATTGCTCCCTCCTTTCCATATCATCTAGAAATTGCATAAATGAATTGCTGGCATCTGCCGCTAGATGAAAGCGCCAGACGCATCCGATTATATTGTTCGCAGGCACTTGCTAGGTTTGTGTACGTAGAATGAAAAATTTTTTTGGAAAATTTAGAAGAGGAGAAAATGGAGGAGGGGTCTGCTCGCAAATCACGGCCAGTATACAAAAAAAACAGCAGCAGGGAGTTTGTCTGTTCCCCGTTGCTGCTCTTTGTGGATGTCACTAATCTGACTGCACAGGCACTATCTCGAATATTTCTCATGGAATCTTTCTTCGTCGGAACACAAGTATACAATGCCCTCGATGAAACCGATGAATGCAGGAATGTACGTCCAGCAGAAGATGAGATACAGAATTCCTTGGCCATGTCGTCCCAAGTAAAACTTGTGGATGCCTATTACCCCTAGAAAAATGGCTAATAGTCCGGCGACGATTTTGTTTTTCTTGGATCTGTATACCGGTTGGGCGGGAGCCTGTACAACAAATTGAATCGGCGGCGTCTGGATCTGCTGGTATTGTGGGGGTGCCTGCTGGTATTGTTGTTGATACTGCTGTTGAAATTGTTGGGGCTGCTGTGGCTGTGCCGCAGCGGCAATCTCTTGTCCGCAATACCTGCATTCCGATGAAGATTGTGTAAGTTGCGCGCCGCAAGCCGGGCAGTTCATTGTGCTCATGTGTCTTTCCCTCACCTTTGATTATTTTTTAGAATACATTGTTCCCGTTGTCTAACCAGTCTTCCAATCTCATGGATTAGGTCCTGCATCTGGTCTGCATGGTCATTCGAAAAATTCAGACTCGCATCGATGTGCAAGGTTGTCAGGCGTTCGTTGATGCTTCGTTCGAGATCTGTGACCTCCTGGTTGCCCGTGATGCGATAAAAGGGTGTCGATGCTTGTATTCGCTCTTTTAGTCTATCGAACGACTGAACGAGCGGTTTGTATGCACCATGCGTATTCTTCGATCTCAGCAGCTCTTCGATTTCCAGCAACAGCGCCCATGTCATGCCTTCCGATGCTCGCTCCCTGTGATGGCGCCGCGCTTCCAGCTCCCTGCGGCGGGAAAAGTAGCCGATGATGCCGCAGAAGAGTAAAAATATGGACAAAAGAAGCAATTCCCATGTTACGTAAGTGATCGTGGCTGCATCGATGAGCAGAATGGACAATACATTGGCCGCACCGCCGTACAGCAAGCCTGCCCCTGACAATGCAATCGCATAGGCATTCCCAAATTTGCGGGCCAGCAAGCGAGGAAACGCCACGACACCGTTTAGAATCAACAGCCCTATAGCCAGAACGAACAGCATAACCAGGGACTTTAGCGGAGCCAGAACCGAGAACAAGGAGAAGACATTGATGAACGACAGCAGGACAGCCGCATCGAACAAGATGCAGCCGACCAGGATCGCCGTATTGGCCCCCGAACGTCTAGCCATGCCTATTCCTCCATTCTCGTACCGCATTCCGGGCAGAACTTCGTACCCGGCCGATGGGAGCCGCCGCAGCCCGGGCAGCGCTTTTCTTCCATGGATGCTCCGCACTCCGGACAAAATCTCACACCTTCTGCAATCGAGGCATTGCAGGAGTAACAAGAAATTTGTGCGGTTTCCTGCTTCTCCCCGCAGTTGGTGCAGAACCTCGTACCCGGAGGATTGGCCTGTCCGCACTTCGTGCAAGCACTCGTCGAAGCCGATGCGTTCACCGCATCGTGCACCCGGCTGCTGATGGTAGCGCCGGCTCCAGCGCCAAGTCCAAGTCCAAGACCCGCTGCAGCCAGGCTTCCTTGGCCCTCATTGCCCGCAGCTGTCTCCATGACATCGAAGGTGCGCTTTACGTTGTACCGCTGATCTCCGAATATGTCGAACGCCGCCTTCTCCCCCAGCAGCTTGTTGATCATGTCAAAATCCTCGTCAGGGAAATTAATAGATTTCAAGTGGAAATTCACAATTTTCACGCCAAACCGCTCGAACTCTTCCATTAAGGTATCTCTGGACAAGTCAGACAGCTCATCCAGATGAGGCGCAATCTCCAAGACGGAAATCTTCTTATTGATAATGACATCGGCAATGACACTTTTCATAGTAGTCACAATTTCGCCCCTGAAGTAGCCGATGACCGTGTCGTATTTCACAATGCGGTTCTGCCCGACTGCGCCGATCAATTCGGTCAGGAATACGCGGAAATCCTCAATTCTGAGGCCCAGCTGTCCGAATGCCCGGACTCTTAAGCGAACCCCGTACTTGGGATCAATCAGGCTTACAGGATCTGAAGTTCCCCATAGCAGATCCAGCTTGGCCGCCTTATTAATGAAGAATACCTCTGCAGTGAACGGAGTTTTGCCTCCAAACGGGAGATTAATGAGCGACCGCAAGAAAGGAACATTTTCTGTTTTTAGCGTATACGTGCCCGCTGTATAATAATCGACTGCCTGTCCGCCCTTGACGAAGATGGCGACTTGTCCTTCACCGACAATCAATTGGGTGCCGTTTGCGAAATTATCTCCGGGATAGCGATACACGAGCCAGTCGCGGTTCGCAATTCCGTCGAACTTGATAACATCAATGATAGCCAATCCAATACACTCCCCAAGTATCAAGCGTCAAAACCATATATCCATTCAAACAATTCGACACAAACACCTAATTTCCTCCAAAATTTAACTTGATTCATGAAAAAGTTTCTGAGTAAAACAAAAAGGAATCCAAAAGAAATATAGAAATTAAAGGGAGATTGACAGATAAACGAAAACAGTGTATTTTTTTGTACAGGTCCTTCCCTCGCGTTTTCTCTTTAATATCACACCATCTCAGACTCTTTCATTTTTCCCTACTTTCAAATGGCTCACACGCATTGTATGAACACACTATCATTACAGTCTGTTATTCAATTCTTTATTGGCAGGTGAATGATGTGAAAAGAAAATTGAAAATTCTAAAAATTATTTCTGTTTTCTGTGTCTTATTGCTGCTGCAGGGATGGGGAGGAATGGGTGAACTGACGAGGACAGGCTTGCCTGCACCCCCGCAAGTAACTTATGCGTCCGGTCAATCAAATGAAATTTCCTCAGGCTTGGAGGTGCTTTTTGTACATCCGAGTGGCGGAAGTGCAGCTGTTTCTGTTACTACTGCCGTATATCTTGTCTTTAATCAGAACATACAGCCAGGTGCAGCCTATGAGAACATAGAGCTTCGTTCTAGCAGTGGGGTAGTGGATGCAACGAACAACATTCAAGAGAATGCGCTAATTCTCCAGCCGACTTCTCCATTGCAGTATGCAACTTCCTATTCATTCTTTCTTCCTGCGGATGCCGTGTCTGATTTGTCAGGAAATGTTCTGGATGCACCCTTTTCATTCGATTTCACTACGGAAGCGGGAATTGGTCAAAACAACAGTGAAGAAACGGCTTACCCCATTCGTGCAGGAAACCAGTATGTATCATCCATCGCCGCACCCTGGGAGTCGGACTACTACGTTTTTATGGCCGAGGCAAGCGGAGATATGACCATTCGGTTAAAGGTTCCTGACAATTGCAACTATGACTTGACTATCCGCGCATCGGACATAGATTTTCGATGGACAGGAAATCGAGGGACAGGAATAGAGGAAGTACTGACCTTTCGCGTAATTGCAGGGGAAACATATTACGTTCAAGTATACGATGCCTTCTCTTTTGTGTATGATTCGGTCACCTATACCCTAGATATAAGCGGGATCACGCCTCCCGTTAATGATGCGTATGAATTCAATGATCGACTTAGTGAAGCCTACGAGGTTTACGAAGGAACGGATTACGCATCTGCAATAGGCGCTGTTGGCGATATCGACTACTACACCTTCACCGCTGCGGCGGATGGTGCTATCCGGTTCGACCTCGTTCCCGCGTCAACGGGGATGTACAGGATGAATTTGATTGACGAGCAAACAGGCCTATTTTTCAAAAGTGCAACGTCATACGGTCAATTGAGTTCTCTTCATTTTTATGCCAAAGCAGGACAGAATTATGTGATTCGGATTGATGGCAACAACCGCTATACAAGCGAGTATGTGCTCCGGGTGGGGGCCATAGATTCGAGCGTAGTGGACACTTATGAATTTAACGACGAAACGCCGTATGAGGTAGAGGCGGAGCGTAGCTATTCTTCGTATATTTCCGTACCCGGGGATGTGGACAAGTACTTGTTGATTCCAGAAGTGAGCGGCAATATTACCATTGATCTGATTGTCCCGACGGATAAAAACTACGATCTGGAGATGTCGAGCGGCGCTGTGAGCAGAAGAAGCACAAGAGAACGAGGGATGTCTGAACGGATAGAGTTGTCTGTACAAGCGGGAACCCCCTATACGATTCGGGTGTCCGGCGATACTTTAAGCAGCGGAAACTACGGAGAAGAACCATATATATTGCAGTTAGGTGAAATTGAGGTTGTCTATGCAGACAATTATGAACCGAACAATAACCCTGGGCAGGCGTTCGCCATCGAAGCGGATAAAGAATACGAAGCCCTAATCCCCTTGCCTTTAGATCATGACTATTATTCCTTCATAGCGGAACAAGACGGGATAGGCCGCTTAATTTTATCGGTTCCTGACCAGGTAAATTACAATGTGGACATACTGAATAGTGAAACGAACAGAATAATCGCGCAAGGAGCTAGAGGGCTGGGACAAGACGAAGAACTATTTTTCAGGATTACCGCTGGGGAGCGATACTACGTCTATATTTTTGGGGCAAGCGGGGAAGATTATAGTGCCTCTCCTTATCGATTCCGGTTAGAGCTGCTGCCGAACTATGACATATTCGAGAACAACGATACGATGGAATCCGCAATTCCGATTCAGAGAGGGATTGCATATGCGTCTTATATTGGCATTCCCGGAGATCAGGATTACTTTATGTATGAAGCGGAAATGTCAGGAGTATTGACAGTAAGCTTTGCAGGACCGGAAAGCAAACATTACAAGATGTACATCTACGATGCAGCAGGAAACTTGCAGCGGGATATTTCCGGAGCGATTCAAACTTACCCTATGCGTTTACCTACTGAAGCGGGAAATGTTTATTACATCAAGATTAGTGGGATTAGCTTGGAAGAGGATTATGGGGATTCTCCATACACGCTGCACGCAGGTTATACCTTGACCCCTCCGCAAAATTTGAGGGTTATCGAACATATTGGTTCTTCTGCGACATTAACATGGGATTCAGTAGATGAAGCTTGGGGGAATGTAACTTATGACGTTTATCGCAATGATTCCTATTTGTTGTCAACTATTGAAACTACAGTAGAGTTAACCGGATTAAATAGTGGAACTACTGCAGTCTTTACAGTGAAAGCCAGGAACGGGATCGATTATGACTCCCCTGTAAGTGATGGTGTTTCTATATTGGAGAATGACGCTGATCTGACACTTCCATCCAAACCAGTTATCCATCTAACAACAACACAGTGGACGAATCAATCCGTTGAAGTGACGATTTACTCTGGTGAAGATGCAGACAGTGGTGTGTGGAAAAGCCAATATAAAATCGGCAGTCACGGCGAATGGATCGACTACGACTACCCTTTATCTATAGATAACGAAGGCGAAACTGTCATCTATGCCCGTACGCTTGATCGCGCAGGGAATATAAGTGAAGAAGAATTAGCGGTTGTTAAAATCGATACAATTGCTCCCCAATCACCGGCAATTTATCCAAGCGGCGCCACTTGGCTGAACGAAGTCGCGACGGTTACGATCACACCGGGCGAGGACAGCGCCAGCGGGGTGCTGAAGACGCAGTACAAGCTTGGTGGAGCAGGAGAATGGTTGGATTACACAGGTCCGTTCGCAATAAGCGAGGAAGGCGAGACACCGATTAGGGCCAGGACGCTTGACGTTGCTGGTAACTATAGCGCAGAATCCGTAGCTTTAGTCAGAATCGATCTCACTGCCCCAACATCGCCTACTGTTGCACTTAGCACGAACGACTGGACGAATAATCCTGTAACCGTAACGATCACACCGGGCGAGGATAGCGGCAGCGGGGTGCTGAAGACGCAGTACAAGCTTGGTGGAGCAGGAGAATGGTTGGATTACACAGGTCCGTTCGCAATAAGCGAGGAAGGCGAGACACCGATATACGCCCGCACGCTGGATTATGCCGGGCATGTCAGCGAAGAAGTGACGGCGATAGCCAAGCTGGACTTCGGAGCCCCAACATCGCCTACTGTTGCACTTAGCACGAACGACTGGACGAATAATCCTGTAACCGTAACGATCACACCGGGCGGGGACAACGGCAGCGGGGTGCTGAAGACGCAGTACAAGCTTGGTGGAGCAGGAGAATGGTTGGATTACACAGGTCCGTTCGCAATAAGCGAGGAAGGCGAGACAGCGATATACGCCCGCACGCTGGATTATGCCGGGCATGTCAGCGAAGAAGTGACGGCTCTAATCAAGATCGACCGCACACCTCCGTCTGCGCCGACGGATGTTACACAGGTTCATATTTCCCAAGACAGACTTCAGTTGAAGTGGAAGCGGGCAACGGATAACATAGGCCTGCTTGGATACAAAATTTATGACGGTCCTGTGTTCCTTGGTTTGGTAGAGGAGGCTGAAGTGAATTTAATAGGAATAACTCCGGCATCCTCTCATCAGTTCTCTGTCAGAGCTGTTGATATTGCGGGTAACGAGTCGGCTCCTAGTAACAAGATACGTTTTACTACTTATCGTCAACCGACTTATCATTATGATCCGCAAGGGTCGGGGCAGCTTCAGCGCATCGAATATGAAGATGGCACCATTGTGCGATTCGAATACGATCTTAACGGAAACCTGATAAGAACCTACTATGTGGATTAATAGTATAGCTCATAAATATAGGGAAGAGAGGAGCTAACATAGGGTATGAAAAAAATAACTGCGAGTCTCTTGATACTCGCTATGATATTCGTCGGAACAGTACCTACACCCGCTTTAGCTGTTGATAGTGGAAGCTCATATGTGGAGACTATGTCAATAAGCCCGGAGTTCCCCCGTTTCTTAGAGAATGTGGCGAATAGCCCGGACTTTCCTCAGGAGATGTTGGATTTGCAGCTGCTTCCAGAACAAGAATCTTTATCGCCGGGACCGGATATCCTTACACTTGATTGGCTGGCAGCCCAATATCAGGTCTCTGGGGATGTCCTGCGGGAGCAAGTAAACAAGGGGTACCAGCTAACAGAACTGTATGAAGTATTGCAGAAAAATGGCCATCATGCGGATCAGCTGCAGGAAGAGTTGGCTGTGCTTCATCCTGAAGTAGAAAGTCAGTGGGAGGAGATAGAAGCCTCCTTGCAGCACATACAGCTTCAAGCTGAAGACGATCAAAGGGCAGAGAAAGAGCAAGAATATATAGAGACGAATGAACGGACGAAAAGCAGTTTGGCAGCAGATAGTCCGATTGCGGAGGATACAACTTGGCAAGCCGATCCAATCTTGCAGCCTTCCGTATCCGAAAAAGCGAGAGCCGGTTTTTCGGCTATGTCAGCCGATGTGCCGCAGTTGCCGAATCTCGCTGAAAATTACGATCAAGGCGCTGCCAATCGGATGCATACGTCATTCAATCGCGCCCCCTTCTCCATTTCAAACGGCAGTGAGCAAATCTCCACCTTAACAGGTGATCTGAGTACTAGAGTGACGGATATGACCTTGCCGGGCAGAAATGGATTGTCATTCGAATTAAATCGTGTATATAACAGTGCGGATGCGAAGTATTACGAGAATGATGCGAAATTCAGAGTATATCAGCGAAAGTGGTTCTACCCGGTTGTCAGGCTGATCATAGAGCGGGTGGATGCGAACGGTATCCATCATTCATCCGGGTTATCGCCCATCCCATTGGTGCGGGAATCGCAATATGTTCTTTTTCAGAATATATATTGGGAATTCACTCCGCCTGCAATGTTCGGATATGAATATGCGGATGAAAACAGGCTGTACCAAGCTGCACAGCAACAGATGCAGGAGATGGCCGCCTCTAATCAGACGGTATGGAGAGGGTACAGGGAAGCGTACGGGGTCAGATTGTATTATTATATGTTTCCGACAGGGCAGGTCGCGGAAATAACCATTGATCATGAAAACGTAAAAGCAGGGTACGAGAATCAGGCTAACCTTACCTTTTCGGAAGAGAACAGGTTTCCTTTGGGAAAAGGGTGGTCATGGGAAATCCCTTATATTAAAACGCAGAACGGCAAGAGATATCTCTCGCTTGCCGATGCAGGAACGTATGAAATCTCATCGGGCAACCAATTAATTGGATATCCGTGGAAAGACCTGACTTTATCCACTAATAATACGGTCACAGTGAATGGAAAAAGGTCCAGTCATGTTTTGCGTTCCATTCACGGGATTAGCCATTACTTTTCGAGTGATGGCAGACTTATCCGAAAGGCAGATGACTACGGGAATACGATTGATTTCCAATATGCGAATGTGTCACCTTATGGCGAGGTGCTGACTAAAGTGACAGATATTTTGCAGAATGAGATCAGTATCACCTACAGCAGGGAACAAGTGAAAATCAAATCCGGAGATCGCGAAGTGATCTATCACAAATCCATGGCAGCGGGAAACAAGGAATTCCTTAGTGCAGTGACTGATGCTGAAGGCCGGGATACGGTCTATCAATACAGACTGGAGTATAATGATTTCAATTTGCTCGGTTCCGGTTTCGAGGATGGCAATAACTATGTGCTGCTTCTGACTAGGATCTATCATCCGACTGGAGCTCGCACCGTCTACACGTATTCCTCTTATAGACAGCGGATAGGGGAGAAAGCCTCTGAAGTAAAGTGGTACGTCACCTCCAGAGAAGATTTCGTGGATTACACAGACGGTACCCAGGAGAACGGAAATCGGGTTACCTTCACCCGTTCAGGCTTCCCAGGATCTACTTATGGGGTAGATACTACTTTTACCACAACAGTAAATAATGGTTTGACTTCAGTCACGTATCATTATAAGAAAGATCATATCGATGAAAATACGCCAGCCGTGTTCTATACAACCCGTATTGTAGAAACAGGCGGAGGAACCACGCGTACAATCACGCAAGAATATGATGAGGTGCGCCGGCTGCCTGTCCCGAACAAGTCGACAACCCAGTATACAAGAGGAACTTCGCAGTCTCAGCAAATTACATCGAGTGCTACTTACGATGATTATGGGAATATCTTGACCTCGACTGACCCTCTTCGAACGATACAGTACACCTATGACACCACAACACGCTTGTTAAAATCCGTGCGGGAACCGATTAATGCAAACCAAGCGAAATTTACCGTCTATGATCGGAATCCGCAAGGAGACATTAGTCGAATGGCAGTATATGAGAATTCAGCGTCAGGGACATTAATGCAAGAAGTGAATTATGGCAGAGATGCACATGGAAACATCACCAGGGTGACCATTCGAGGTGATGCGCGCAACACGGTAATGAATTATGAGTATGGGACCCAATATAACAGGGGCTACCCTACCAAACAAACCGTTAGCGTCGTACAGGCCAACGGAACTTCCCGGACCATCACACAAACTATGGAATACAATAAGTTGACAGGGCAATTGACGAAATTCGTAGATGGAAATGGGAACCCAACTAGTTTCAAGTACGACAAACTGGGAAGAGTCACGGAGCAGATGATGCCGGATCAGAGCAAGCTGAGCGTGGAATATGATGATATAGGAAACGCGGTTACCGTGACTGATATGACCAATCATGTAACAGAATATTACTATAACCCATTTGGCTGGCTAAGATTTGAGACGCTTGGATTGGGTTACGCTTCCTATGGTTATGACGTATACGGGAGACAGATCTGGAGCGAGGATGCCAAGCGTAATCGCACACAGTATCAGTATGACAATTGGGGCCGTTTGACTCGCATGACACATGCCGATGGAAGCTTCAGCCTTGTACAGTATGATGATACTGCTTTCAGGACAACCCGAATAGACGAGGAAGGCAAGCAACTAAGGGAAATCTATGACCTCATGGGCAGACTGATACGTACGGAAGAAATCACGTCTACTGGCACGAAGATTTTATCAAGTCGAACCTATGACCTGGCCGGGAATCTTACGGGCGTTACCGATGCCGCTGGAAATACGACAACCTATACTTATGATGTTGTGGGAAGGCTGATTGCCGTTCAAGATGCGGAGGGGAGAACAACCCGTTATCGTTATAGCATGAGCAATGATTTGCGAGAGATTCAATATCCGGATAACAAGATACGGACCATGCAGTATGACGAGCTGGGACGACGAATAAAGTCGGTCAATCCACAGGGACTAGTGGAGGAATATGTTTATGACGACAACGGGAATCTCATTCGATTCGTCGACCACAAGAGTCAAGCAACTCAATACAGCTACAATTCACGAAATTTCTTATTGAGCAGCAGAGTCGGCACCGATATCGTCAGCTATACGTATGATGCCGGAGGCAAGCGATTGTCGATGACAGATTCTACTGGAACGACACGGTATGCTTACTATGACTCTACGAATCGACTGGCGGCCATGACTTACCCAGACAATACCACGTTGGTATTCAGTTATGATGTTCAGAATTTGACAGATCGATATATCCTTTCTGATTCACGGGTGGAATATCATTATGACAATCGAAATCGGTTGAGTAAAATTGACATCCAAGGACATGGCCAACTGACGGGGAGCAACTGGCAGGTGCTAGAATTGGGCCGCATTGATATAAGCTATAATAAGGATAGTACGCTTGCACAGTTGAACTATAATGAGGGCGCTATACTCAAGAGATATGCGTATGACGGATTTAATTTGTCATCTCTCTCGTACAGCAGATCCGATCAGTCCCGAATTGCTTCTTTCTCATACACCTATGATAGCAACCGAAATATAAGCTCTCGAAATGAAAATGGGAATGCGGATCAATTCACCTATGACAAGTTGAATCGGATCAAGACGTCGAGTCTATTCAACGAAACCTACACGTATGATGCCCGCGGAAACCGGCAAACTTTGCAAAGCGATCTGGCGCCCACTATACAACCACATGCCTATGTCTATGATGCAAGGGATCGACTGATACAAGTGACTATGGAAGATGGCAATGTTATTCAGTATCGGTATAATGGCGATGGTCTGTTGTATGAAAGGTCCGATGCAAGCGGGACAAAGCGGTACTATTATGATGAACAGGGAAGACTGTTTCGAGAAGGAATTGTAAAGAGTAACGGAGAAGTAGAGCTGACGGCCAGATATATTTACGGTGAGCAAGGCATCGGACTGTTAGCCAGACACGACGCGCCGAGTGATTCCGTCCAATATTATATTCGCAATGGTCATGGCGATGTAACAGGGGTCGTTGATTGGGTAGGCAATCCGATTAATCAATACACGTACGACATCTGGGGAAATCCTCTGCATTCGACCGAGTATTTGGATAATCCTTTCCGCTACTCTGGCGAATATTGGGACGAAACTACTCAGCTGCAGTACCTGAGAGCCCGCTGGTATGACCCTGCGATGGGGCGGTTTATTAATGAAGATAATTATGAGGGGGACA
>NZ_BOVK01000045.1 GCF_018403685.1 Xylanibacillus composti | reverse complement strand
TACGTCTGGTGGCGATGGCGGAGGGGACCCACGCGTTCCCATCCCGAACACGACCGTTAAGCCCTCCAGCGCCGATGGTACTTGGACCGAAGGGTCCTGGGAGAGTAGGACGCTGCCAGGCAACCACGAAGCGCGACTGTTTCTCGAATGAGAGGCGGTCGCGCTTTTTTTTTTGTGGTACGCACGTTTTTGTGTTATTCCTTGTATGGATCGCTGTTCATGAGATCAGACCGAACTGTCGAGATTCCCAAATGCCATCGAATATGCAGGCTTACGAGCAGGAAGTGCCCCGAGAAGCGGAAAGCGTGTATAATGGCAAGCAAACATACTCTTTCCCATTCGTTGAGGGTATGGTACAACAGAAGGACAAGCTAGTGCAGACAGAACAATGGGGGATACAAAGATGGCAGGCTTTGCGTGGTTGTTGGCATTTTGGTGTGCGGGGGAGGGAATTGTCCGGTTGTTCGATTTGCCTCTGCCCGGCAATGTGTTGGGGCTGCTCGGAATGTTGGCGGCACTGCATCTCAAGTGGTTGAAGCTGGAGTGGGTGGAGGGAGCTGCGCAATTTTTGCTTTCTCATATGATGTTGTTTTTTGCGCCGATTGTTGTTGGAACGATGGTGTTTTACCCCTTTCTGATGAAGGAATGGCTGCCAATTAGTCTCATGCTTATATTGGGGACGCTTGCTGCTATTGCTGCAGCAGGTGCAGCTGCGGAACGATTCAGCCAAGACAAGAAAGGAGAAGAGCAGCATGGGCAATGAACCATTCAGCCAATTGCCGATTTTCGGTATGGCGTTGACGATCATCATGTATGCACTCTCCTTGTGGGCAAATCGGAAATTTCCCCGAGTTCATCCGTTGTTGCTCTGTTCAGCAGGCATCATTCTGCTGTTGATTATGTTTCAAGTTCCCTACGAGCATTATGCTGTCGGCGGCGAATGGATTAAGTTCCTGCTTGGACCGGCAACGGTGGCATTGGCGGTGCCGCTCTACAAGCATTGGAAGCTGATCCGTGCGAACAGCTTGCCTATTGTTATCGCGGTGCTTGCCGGATCTTTGACGGGAGTTGGGGCGACCGTTTTGCTGCTGCGGGGACTGGGCGGATCGGAAGCAGTGATCTTGTCCGCGCTGCCGCGCATCGCAACTACGCCGATCTCTGTTGCTATTTCAACCCGACAAGGCGGAATTGCTGAATTGACGGCGGTTTTCACAGTTTTGACGGGCCTGCTGGGGAGCATGGTCAGCACGACCTTTCTCCAGCGATTGGGGATTCGCTCGGATATGGCTATCGGATTGGCGACGGGCACTGCGGCGCATGGCATCGGCACGGCTAAGGTACTTAAGGATTCGGAATTGCAGGGCGCCTACAGCAGCCTGGCAATGGGACTTACGGGAATTTGGTTGTCATTGATATCCCCTGTCCTATATGCGTTATTGGTTTCTTAACGCAGATTTATGTCCATAATAATGGAGAGAGTACTTGGCAAATGAATCAATTATGAGTATAATGAAATTAAGGTCAAAGAAAGTCAAAGTCAATTGACTATTGAAACTTAGACCATGGTTTAATGGCTGGAGGGGGCTTTTGATGCGAAACACTTCTGATATTATTGAACAATATTTGAAGCAAATTCTGCAGCAGAGTCCAGGGCAAAGCATTGAAATTCAGCGCAATGAACTGGCGGATCGTTTTCAATGTGTGCCTTCCCAAATCAATTACGTCATCAGCACTCGGTTTACTTTGGAAAAAGGATACTTGGTCGAAAGCAAGCGCGGCGGCGGCGGTTATATACGCATCCAGCGTTTGCAGCTCCCCAGGCAGGGAGAGCTGCTGGCCCATATCCGGGAATCGATCGGGAGCCAGATCGACCAGGCCAGTGCGGAAGGTTTGATTTACCAGATGACAGAAGCAAGGCTGATTAATGCTCGTGAGGCGGCTCTGTTGAAAGCTGCCGTATCTCGGGAAGCGATTGCCGTGAAGCTGCCGCTTCGCGATGAGATAAGAGCACGCATGCTGAAGTTTATGCTGATTGCACTGCTCGGGACATCGGCTGCCAGCAAGGATTCTTAGCGGAAGCACACAGGTAACCAACGCCCGCTAACTGAATGTCTAACCTATGCTTGAAGGAGGGGATGGACGGATGCTCTGTCAGGAATGCGGCAAAAGACAGGCGACGCTTCACTTCACCAAAATTGTCAATGGGGAGAAAACAGAATTTCATATTTGCGAGTCATGCGCCAGGGACAAGGGAGAGCTTATACCGGGAACACCAAACGGGTTCTCCATTCATAACTTGTTGTCAGGATTGCTGGAGTTCGAACCGACCGCAGGCAACCCGCTCAACCCGAAACCGCAGTCCGTGCGCTGCGAAACGTGCGGATTGACGTACGCGCAGTTTAGCAAGATTGGCCGCTTCGGGTGCAGTGACTGCTACAAATATTTCAATGAGCGGCTGGACCCGATGTTCAGAAGAATTCATGGCAATACCGTCCACAGCGGTAAAATTCCCAAGCGATCCGGCGGCATGATTAAGGATAAGCGGAAAATAGAGGAATTGAAGCGTGAACTGCACCGTCGCATTGAAGAGGAGAATTTCGAAGAAGCCGCATCGCTCCGAGACAAAATTCGGGAACTGGAGCGCAAAATAGCAGCGGAATAGTCCCGATCCCCTGTTGGGCTGCGGGACGACTGCGACTTATATAGAAGAGGCGAGGAGGGAACTCAGCAATGTCGCTTCGCAAATTTATGGAAGAAGCGTTGAGTGAATGGATGAAAGGACGCGGACCAGAGTCGGACATTGTCATCAGCAGCCGGATTCGGCTGGCCCGCAATATTCGCAACCATCCTTTTCCTATGCTTGCAACAAATGATCAGTCTCAGGTAGTGTTAAATAAAGCGATGCAGGTGCTGGAGGACGGCAGCCTGCAGAGCATCAGCCGTTTCGAGGCGCTTAAGCTTAGCGAGATGAGTGAGCTCGAGAAAAAAGTGCTAGTGGAAAAACATCTAATCAGCCCGAACTTGGCCAATGAATCACGCAACGGGGCTGTCTTGTTAAGCGAGAACGAAGCGGTAAGCATTATGATTAATGAGGAGGACCACCTGCGAATACAATGCCTGTATCCAGGTTTTCAGATTAAAGAAGCTTGGGAACTGGCAAATCGAATTGACGATGTGTTCGAAAGCAGACTGAACTATGCATTCGATGAACAGCGAGGCTTCATGACTAGCTGTCCGACCAATGTGGGAACAGGGATACGCGCTTCAGTCATGCTTCATCTCCCCGCATTGGTGCTGACGCAGCAAATCAACCGCATACTCTCCGCCATTACCCAGGTAGGTCTTGCCGTTCGTGGCATTTATGGCGAAGGCAGCGAGGCGGTCGGCAACCTGTTTCAGATATCCAACCAGATTACGCTGGGACAGTCGGAGGAGGAAATCATCGACAATTTGTACAAGGTCGTCAAGCAAATTATCGAACATGAGCGGGCAGCTCGTGAACGACTGATGCAGGAATCCAAAACGCGGATAGCCGATCGGGTATACCGTTCCTTCGGAATTTTATCCTATGCGACAGTTATAGATTCCAAGGAAGCGGCCCAACGCTTGAGCGATGTGCGTCTTGGCATTGACCTCGGATTGATCCGCGAGACATCCGCCAATATTCTCAACGAGTTAATGGTGATGACGCAGCCCGGATTTCTTCAGCAATATGCCGGCGCCAAGCTGACACCTGATGAGCGAGACATCCGGAGGGCGGAGATGATTCGTCAGCGTATCTCTCCCAGGGAAGCATAGGTTCGTGAATCCGGCCCACTGAAGGACCTTGGTCCGGCGCATCTGCCGGATACTATCCCGCCGCATCTGGCGCGGTCCGTCGTAATTGGTGTACACTGGTAAGACCTATACAGGATCAAAATATTTTAATGGAGGTGTATTCCCATGATGTTCGGAAGATTTACGGAAAGAGCGCAGAAAGTCCTGGCATTGGCCCAGGAAGAAGCAGTCCGTTTAGGTCATAACAATATTGGAACCGAGCATATATTGCTCGGCTTGATCAAGGAAGGCGAGGGCATTGCTGCGAAAGCGCTGATCGCCCTGGGACTTGGCCTCGAGAAAATACAAGATGAAGTGGAGACCTTAATCGGCCGGGGACAGGAACAGCCGACCAATATCGCCTATACACCGCGTGCCAAAAAAGTGATTGAACTGTCGATGGACGAAGCGCGTAAGCTCGGACATACTTACGTAGGCACGGAGCATATATTGCTTGGCTTAATTCGTGAAGGCGAAGGTGTGGCGGCACGCGTCCTGAACAATTTGGACGTCAGTCTTAACAAAGCGCGCCAGCAAGTGCTGCAATTGCTCGGCAGCAATGAAACGATGTCTTCGCATCACGGTACGCAGACAAATGCGAGCACGCCAACCTTGGACAGCCTGGCGCGTGATTTGACGGCTTACGCCAAGGAAGGAAATCTCGATCCCGTCATCGGCCGATCCAAGGAAATCGAGCGCGTTATTCAGGTGCTCAGCCGCAGAACGAAGAACAACCCCGTACTGATCGGTGAGCCGGGTGTCGGCAAGACGGCAATTGCTGAAGGGCTGGCTCAGAAGATCGTCAACAATGAGATTCCGGAAACGTTGCGCGACAAGCGAGTCATGACGCTCGATATGGGCTCCGTTGTGGCAGGAACGAAATATCGCGGGGAATTTGAAGACCGTCTGAAAAAAATCATGGACGAAATCCGTCAAGCGGGGAACATCATCCTTTTCATCGACGAGCTTCATACTTTGATCGGCGCCGGAGGCGCGGAAGGGGCGATCGACGCTTCGAACATTCTGAAGCCTTCCCTGGCTCGCGGCGAGCTGCAATGCATTGGCGCCACAACCTTGGATGAATATCGCAAGTACATCGAGAAGGATGCGGCATTGGAGCGCAGATTCCAGCCGATCACGGTAGATCAGCCGTCCACCGATGAAGCAGTCCAGATCCTGTACGGCCTTCGCGATCGCTATGAAGCACATCATCGCGTGAAAATTACCGATGAGGCAGTAGAGCAGGCTGTCAAGCTGTCCGATCGGTACATTACGGATCGGTTCCTGCCGGATAAAGCCATTGACCTGATCGATGAAGCTTGTTCCAAGGTTCGCCTGAACTCTTACACCGTTCCGCCGAATCTGAAGCAGCTGGAAAGCCGGTTGGAGGACATCCGCAAGGAGAAAGACGCTGCGGTGCAAAGTCAGGAGTTCGAGAAAGCCGCTTCTCTGCGGGATACGGAGCAGAAGCTGCGCGAAGAGCTGGAAATGACCAAAAATGAGTGGAAGGAAAAGCAGGGACGCACCGATTCCGAAGTGACGCCGGAGGATATCGCGCAAGTGGTTGCCAGCTGGACGGGTATTCCGGTGAGCAAGCTGGCTGAAGAAGAAACCGAGCGTCTGCTGAAGATGGAAGGCATTCTGCATGACCGCGTCATTGGTCAGGATGAGGCAGTGAAGGCGGTTAGCCGGGCGATCCGCCGGGCAAGAGCCGGCTTGAAGGATCCGAAGCGGCCAATGGGCTCCTTCATCTTCCTTGGCCCGACAGGCGTCGGCAAGACAGAATTGGCCCGCGCATTGGCGGAATCGCTGTTCGGCGATGAAAACAGTGTAATCCGCATTGATATGTCCGAATATATGGAGAAGCATTCAACCTCCCGCCTAGTCGGCGCTCCTCCGGGATATGTCGGTTATGAGGAAGGCGGTCAATTGACAGAGAAGGTGCGCCGCAAGCCATACTCGGTTGTCCTGCTGGATGAGATCGAAAAGGCGCATCCGGAAGTATTCAACATCCTGCTCCAGGTGCTGGAGGATGGGCGCCTGACGGACTCCAAGGGCCGCGTAGTCGATTTCCGCAATACATTGATCATTATGACATCCAATGTAGGCGCGGAAGCGATCAAGCGCAATTCCACAATGGGCTTCACCGCCGGAGATGACGCAGGCCGCGACTACAGCAACATGAAGTCCAAAGTGATGGATGAGCTGAAGAAAAACTTCCGTCCGGAGTTCCTGAACCGGATTGACGAGACAATCGTCTTCCATTCGCTTGAGGAGAAGCATATTGCGGAGATCGTGACACTTATGTCCGAGGAGCTTCGCAAGCGCTTGAAGGAGCAGGAGGTCGACTTCACATTGACCGACAGCGCCAAGGCATTCCTTGCCAAAGAGGGCTACGATCCAGCTTATGGCGCGCGTCCGCTTCGCAGAGCGATTCAGAAGCATATTGAGGACCGTCTGTCCGAAGAATTGCTGAGAGGCAATATTTCCAAGGGAGACACTCTCCTTATTGACGAACGTGACAATGAACTCGTCGTAGAGAAAGAGAAGGTCAAAACCAAGTCGAAATAAGCTTAGGATAGAGAAGCTGTCCGGGTCATGCAGATCCCGGACAGCTTCTTCGCGTTCAGCTCAGACTTCCGAGGGTTTTCACCCGTAGAACAAAATGGTAAACTGAAAGAAGCAGTGTCAAACACATGTTACGGAAGCTAGAGGAGACCCCATGGCTAAAGATAAATCGAAATTTATATGCCAGGAATGCGGATATGAATCGCCGAAATGGATGGGCAAATGCCCCGGCTGCTCCAGCTGGAATACGATGGCGGAGGAACGGGAAGCCCGCCAGCCCAAAACGGCCGGGGTACGGGGCGGATTTGTCTCCGGCAGGGAGAAGGCAGCATCGATCACCCAGATTGACAGCACCCGCGAGCCGCGTGTGCTTAGCGAGATGGCTGAGCTGAACCGTGTACTGGGCGGCGGAATTGTGCCGGGTTCGCTCATTTTGGTTGGCGGCGATCCTGGAATAGGCAAATCCACGCTGCTGCTTCAGCTCTCACACTCCTTGGCTGCCAAAGGGCAAAAGGTCCTTTACATTTCGGGGGAGGAATCAGCCAGACAGACGAAATTGCGCGCCGATCGGCTTGGCGTGCTGAGCGATTTGCTGTATGTGCTCTGCGAAACGAATATGGATTTTATCCGCGACGCGGTGGACGAAGTAGCGCCGCAGTTCCTGATTATTGATTCGATTCAAACCGTATATCAGCCAGACTTGGCATCCGCGCCCGGAAGCGTTTCGCAGGTTCGGGAATGTACCGGGGAATTTATGCGAATTGCCAAGGGCAAAGGCATCGCAACCTTTCTCGTTGGCCACGTGACCAAGGAAGGAACGATTGCCGGACCCCGAATGCTGGAACATATGGTGGATGCGGTGCTGTACTTTGAAGGCGACCGCCACCAGGCTTACCGGATTTTGCGGGCGGTGAAGAACCGTTTTGGGTCAACGAATGAAATGGGCATCTTCGAAATGCGCGAAATCGGCTTGGAGGAGGTCGCCAATCCGTCGGAGGTCTTCCTGTCGGAAAGACCGATTGGCGCTGCAGGCTCCACGGTTGTTGCCAGCATGGAAGGCACCAGACCGGTGCTGGTCGAGCTGCAAGCGCTTGTGTCGCCGACGAATTTTCCTTCGCCTAGAAGGATGGCAACAGGCATAGACTATAACCGATTGTCTCTGATTATGGCAGTATTGGAGAAACGAATAGGCTTGTTCCTGCAAACGCAGGACGCTTACGTCAATGTCGCGGGGGGCGTGAAGCTGGATGAGCCGGCTGTTGATCTGGCTGTTGCGGTCAGCGTGGCTTCGAGCTTCAAGGATCAGCCGGCAAATCCATACGATGTGATCTTCGGGGAGATCGGCTTGACCGGCGAAGTGCGCGGCGTTGCCCGAGCCGAGCAGCGCATCGCTGAGGCGAAGAAGCTGGGTTTTCATCGTGTCATTATGCCGGAGCGCAGCATGAAGGGTTGGAAAGCTCCTGCAGGTATAGAGATAATAGGGGTACGCACAGTAGCCGAAGCATTGGAAGCAGCGCTCGGCGACAGCGGTTCCCCAGCTGCGCATGTTGCGGCAGCCAGAGATAAACGGGGGTGATGGGATTGGTGAAAGAAGAAGATAATCAAGAGCTGATGAATCAATTGCTGAAGCTGGTTGCGCCGGGGACGGATTTCCGCGAAGGATTGGAAAATGTGCTGCGTGCCAAGACGGGCGGTTTGCTCGTTGTTGGCTACAGTCCAGAGGTGATGGAAATTGTTGACGGCGGCTTTTCGATCAATTGCGATTTTTCGCCGAACTATTTGTACGAGCTGGCCAAGATGGATGGAGCGATCATTTTGAGCGAGGATCTCAAACGCATCTTGTATGCCAATACTCAGCTCATCCCCGACTCTTCCATCCCTTCGATTGAGACGGGCATTCGGCACCGGACAGCGGAACGCGTTGCCAAGCAGACGGGGAAGCTTGTCGTATCGATTTCGCAAAGGCGGAATGTCATTACCTTGTATCAGGGGAATTTGCGCTATGCGCTGAAGGATATCGGTGTTATCCTGACGAAGGCGAATCAAGCCATCCAAACATTGGAGAAGTACAAAGCGGTGCTCGATCAAGCCTTTACGAACTTGAGCGCAACGGAATTTGAAGAGCTGGTTACCCTTCAAGAAGTGGCGGCAGTCATCCAGCGCGTGGAGATGGTGCTGCGCATCCGGACCGAGATCAAAAAATATATTAATGAATTAGGCACCGAAGGCCGATTAATAAGTATGCAGCTCGAAGAGCTTGTAGCGCGTATCGACGAGGAGGCTGTCCTGCTCCTGCGCGATTACGGCAGGGAGACGTCTGACGACAAGATACGCGAGATGCGTCAAAGCCTGAAACGGCTCAGCAATGAAGAAATCCTGGATTACCATAACATTATTCGTTCACTGGGCTATGCCAATACGAATACGATATTAGAAGAGCCCATTTCCCCCAGAGGCTACCGGATGCTTCACAAGATTCCGCGACTGCCTTCTGTGATCGTGCACAACATTGTGGAAAGGTTCGAATATTTGCCCCATGTGACGATGGCGACAATAGAGGAGCTGGATGAAGTTGACGGTAT
Source organism: Xylanibacillus composti (assembly GCF_018403685.1). Taxonomy (NCBI): domain Bacteria; kingdom Bacillati; phylum Bacillota; class Bacilli; order Caryophanales; family Paenibacillaceae; genus Xylanibacillus; species Xylanibacillus composti. Next base: position 28,247 of record NZ_BOVK01000045.1, on the reverse strand, counting down.
CGGTGAAGTCCGCGCCCGGGCCATCAAGGAAGGCCTAAAGCGCATCCAGGAGCAGGTCTTTGTTGACAGACATATCTAATTTGCATACAATCATACAATGGTTGATAAGTCGTCGGTTTTGGGGCATAGTAAACGCAGAGGTGGAACGTCATGATTGCAAAATCGCTACCTAATTTATTTACGATCGCCAACTTGTTTTTGGGCATCCTCTCGATTATCTTTGTGTTCAATGGCCTGCCCGATTATGCCGCTATTCTGGTAATTGTAGCAATGCTCACTGATGGTTTGGATGGACGGGTTGCGCGTGCGTTGAATGTACAGAGCGATTTCGGCAAGGAATTGGATTCTTTGTCTGACGTCATCTCCTTCGGAGTGGCTCCGGCCTTTATCGTGTATTCAGTTGCCTTCCAGGATCTGAATGAAGCGGCTGCCTGGATCGTGACGGCGCTCTTCCCGATTTGCGGGGCTTTGCGTCTGGCAAGATTCAACGTGGTGGCCAGTACGCCGGGATACTTCGTCGGATTGCCTATACCGGCTGCGGGCGGAGTGCTTTGCACGCTGGCATTGTTCCATGCGTCTCTTTCGCCCTACATCCTAATTGCGAGCACCGTGCTGCTGTCCTTGCTGATGGTCAGCAATATTAAGTACCCAAGCTTTAAGAAGGTAGCGATCCCCCGCTCCATGCTTTGGATTGCGCCTTTGCTGGTCATCCTTGCAGTTGGTCTGGCGATTCTATATCCGGGTCAACTGTCCAAGCTTATTTTCATTCCTCTGGTGCTATATGCCTTATATGGTCTAAAAAAAAACGTTAACGTTATCGTCCGTCGTCTGGCCCGCAGGCATCGCAGGCAGATCGAAGCTGCGCAATACCAGGAGGAGCAGCCGGCGCAAAGCGAAGGATAAGCAAAGAAGTTGTCCCAAAAGTCTTGAAAAAGACTCGGGCCAGCTTTTTCTTTGTTAGAGGACAAACAGGTAGAGCGGAAGCAATTCCTGCATGAGCAGTTGTGGCCGCAAATGCTTGTGGTTGCCAGAGCACGCCGATAAAGGAAATTCATGTCCTTATCTCAACACAAAATCGGCAAATGGACGATGTAACGGGTGTATATGGTCTTAATATGTGGGGAATATGCATGGCAAAAGTGATAGTGACCCGATAAGTCCGGTTTTTCCCGTTAACGATTTGGCAAATGGGGATGCGTGCAAGTTAAGACCCTTGATTCCCTCTATTTAAAAAGCCCTTTCAAGCATGCGCTTTCTTGTCATACAATCCGCTAGTTGGCCGTTACAGCCACTCCTCCCGATTTAGCTGCCGCGCTCCACGATAGGATGAATCCCATCCCCCTCATAAAAAAAACTGCCTGCGCCCAGAGCGCAAGCAGCCCGATTCTGCGGTTCCTGCCAAGGAGGTCATTCATCAAGAAAGATTGAACAATCCCAGCGTGGAACACTTCTTCATTTCGCGATCAATAACATCTTCCAGCTTAATATTCAGCAAATTGCACAACGAGGACATGTAAAATAGATTTTTTCCGAATTCCGCGCTCACTGCATCAAGGCACGTATCGCACAGCTGGCCCGACATATGTGTCTCCAAGGTATTCTTGGCTTCTTCGAGCGTCATTTCCGGCGCGAACTGTTGTTTCTTGCCGTTTACCTCAACGCAGCCGCATTCTGTAATGGCCTTGACGATAGAGCGATGGACGGAAGCATTCGATTGATCGTATTTGGACAAGACGTCCAAGAGACTGCGGTGACGGAGCAATAATTCGGACACTTGTTTTTGAAAATCGCTTAACTGAATCGTGCTCATCTTCTCACCTCACCGGGTTGGGGTTCCGTTAAATTACAAAACCTGATGTGTTCATTATAGCGGAAGCCCAAACTGATTTCAAAACTTTCCTGCAGCAAGATTATCTTCCGGCCAATTGGTCATACTGTTAAGGAAAAGATTGCAAGGAGGTGGATGTGCCCCATGTGGAAACGCATATATCATGGAAGTTGCTTGGCAATCGGCGCTTATGGCGGTTGGCAATTGTCCCGCATGCAGCCGGAATGGACAGAACGCTTGGCTGGCGGAGCCTATTGGCTGGCCGGAGTTGGTGCCGTGCTCTTATTGATTATTGGTATCTGGGGCGGACAAGCTCTGTTGTCGCTATGGAACCGCATGGAGATCAAGCTGGAGAATGTGCCGGGCTCGGAGCTGTTAGCCCTGTCGATCGGGGCGCTCATCGGGCTGGTGCCCGGTGCTTTGGTTATGCAGCTGTTGATGCCTCTTCCGATCATGGGTTCCGTCTTGTCCGCTTTGGTGCTTTCCGGATGCTGCGCAGTAGGTGCGCGCATTGGCTATAGCCGTCGGGAGGAATGGGCGGCGCTCATGGCAGGGCTGAGGATCAATAAGGGAAAGGACGGCGAGTACAAGGGGATCCCGGAGCATAAAATTTTGGATACAAGTGTCATTATTGATGGACGCATCGCAGATATTTGCAAGACGGGATTCGTAGAAGGCACGCTGGTCATTCCTGAATTTGTGCTGGAGGAGCTTCAGCATATCGCCGATTCATCCGATCTGCTCAAGCGCAATCGCGGCAGGCGGGGACTGGACATCCTCAACAAAATCCAAAAAGAGCTAGATGTGCGGGTTCTCATCTATGAAGGGGACTTTGAGGAAATTTCCGAGGTGGACAGCAAGCTGGTCAAGCTGGCCAAGGTGCTTCAGGGCAAGGTCGTCACGAATGATTACAATCTGAATAAAGTATGTGAGCTGCAAGGTGTAGCCGTGCTTAACATCAACGATCTGGCCAATGCGGTGAAGCCTGTCGTGCTGCCCGGGGAGGAAATTGTCGTCAGCGTCATCAAGGACGGCAAGGAACATGGGCAAGGGGTGGCCTATCTGGATGACGGCACGATGATCGTTGTCGAGAACGGCCGCGAATATATCGGAAGCACGATAGAGGTGCTCGTTACAAGCGTGCTTCAGACCTCAGCCGGCAGAATGATTTTTGCCAAGCCGAAGCTGATTGAAAGGGCGCTGTAACTCTTACGCAATCAAAGCATGAGGAAGTCCGGGCTGGAAAGCACCGGGCTTCTTTGGCGTGCCCGGGCAAGGAGGCCGGGCTTTTGCTTTGGCACGCTTATGCTATAATAGCGGAAGATGATTCGTACATAAGGCAAAGGAAGGAAAGCAGGCGAACATGGAAACAGCGGGGGCAATCATTGTAGCGGCTGGCCGCGGCAAGCGAATGGGAACTACGGAGAGCAAGCAGTTTTTACCGCTGGCTGGAAAGCCGGTGCTGGTGTATGCGCTGGAGGCATTCGAACGAACAGGGCGGTTTGAGCGGATTGTGGTGGTAACCGGCGAGGAAGACAGAGAGCGCGTATGCAAGTTGGCAGCGGGCTGCCGCTTGAAGACACCCATTATCGTGGTGGCCGGCGGCAAGGAGCGCCAGCATTCGGTCTATGCCGGGCTGCAGGCGGTGGATAGTGATTGGGTGCTGGTGCACGATGCAGCGCGACCGTTCATCGAGCCTGCGCAAATCGAACGCTGCTTGTCCGCTGCGCAGGAGAGGCAGGCGGCGGCAGTACTCGCTGTTCGGGTGAAGGATACGATCAAAGTCGCTGACGAAGCGGGGGTTATTACGCATACGCCGAATCGCGATACGCTGTGGGCGGTACAAACACCGCAGGCGTTCCGCACCGTCGAGCTGCGTGAGGCTCATGAGCATGCGGCACGTGAAGGATTTGTCGGCACGGACGATGCGATGCTGATGGAGCGTGCGGGCAAGCAGGTCCACATTGTGGAAGGCAGCTATTCGAATATCAAGCTGACTACGCCTGATGACTGGCATTGGGCTGAGGAGCATATCAGGCGTTACGCTGAGCGCGACTCGGAAATTCGTGTCGAAGAAAATGGCGCGGCGGAAACTGCCCGGCAAAGAAAGGAGACAGACGGATGATTCGGATCGGACAAGGGTTTGATGTCCATCAATTGACGGAGGGCCGCGCTTGCATCATCGGCGGCGTCGCCATTCCCCACGAGAAAGGCTTGCTCGGCCATTCAGATGCAGACGTGCTGCTGCATGCGATTACCGATGCGGTGCTCGGCGCGCTCGCGCTTGGGGATATCGGCAAGCATTTCCCTGACACGGACAAGGCCTATAAAGACGCTGACAGCTTAAAGCTGCTGAAACAGGTATGGGTGTTGGCTAAGGAGCGGGGCTATCGGCTCGGCAATGTGGATGCGACCATCATTGCGCAGCAGCCGAAAATGGGACCCCATATTCCGCAGATGCGCGAGATCATAGCAGATGCGCTGGAGGCGGAAATAGATTGCGTCAACGTGAAGGCAACGACCACCGAATGGCTCGGGTTTGTCGGCCGAGAGGAAGGAATAGCGGCCCAGGCCGTTGTCTGTCTGCAAAAAAATATGCTATGATGTGCCCATAATTTGATGGAGAAGGAAGGTAGACGTGTAATGGCAGAAGCAGCAGGCGCGGTGCGTGTACGATATGCGCCCAGCCCGACCGGTCACTTGCATATCGGCAATGCCCGGACGGCTTTGTTCAACTATTTGTTTGCGCGCAGCAAGGGCGGCGCATTCATTATTCGCATAGAGGATACCGATACGAAACGCAATGTAGAAGGCGGCGAGCAAAACCAGCTCCGGTTCCTGAAGTGGCTAGGTATGGATTGGGACGAGAGCGTAGACATCGGCGGGGAGTATGGTCCTTATCGCCAGACAGAGAGGCTGGCGCTGTACGAGAAGTATTGGCGGCAGCTGCTCGAAGAAGGAAAGGCTTATAAATGCTACTGTACGGAAGAGGAGTTGGAACGCGAGCGCGAAGAGCAAATGGCGAGGGGAGAAAACCCGATGTACTCCGGCAAATGCCGTTCGCTGACCCCGGAGCAGGAGCAAGCCTATGTGGAAGAAGGGCGCGTGCCGAGCGTACGGTTCCAAGTGCCGAAAGGACGCGTTTACACGTTTCAAGATATGGTCAAAGGCGAGGTTTCCTTTGAAGCGGAAACCAGCGGCGACTTCGTCATCGTGAAGAAGGACGGTATTCCCACTTACAATTTCGCTGTTGTCGTGGACGATCGCTTGATGGAGATTTCCCATGTGCTCAGAGGGGACGACCATATTTCCAACACGCCTCGACAGATGATGATTTATGAAGCGCTCGGCTGGACGCCTCCGACGTTCGGCCATATGACGTTGATCGTCAACGAACAGAAGAAGAAGCTCAGCAAGCGGGACGAGTCGATCATTCAATTTATCGAGCAGTATCATGATCTGGGCTACTTGCCGGAGGCGCTGTTCAACTTTATCGCGCTGCTTGGCTGGTCCCCGGAAGGCGAGGAGGAAATCTTCGACCGCGAGCAATTCGTAGCCATCTTCGATGAAAACCGCCTTTCCAAAAGTCCGGCTGTATTCGATACGAACAAACTGGCTTGGATGAACAACTATTATATGAAAAAGGCGGAGCTGTCACGTGTCGTAGAGCTTGCGCTGCCGCATCTGCAGAAAGCAGGTCGGCTTCCCGAGGCGTTGAGCGAGGAACAGCGGGCTTGGGTAGAAGAGCTGGTTGCGCTGCAGCAGGAGAAAATGGTCGCGGCATCGGATATTGTGCCGCTGTCGGACTTGTTCTTCAACGATGAGCTTGAGCTGGAGGAAGAAGCGAAGGCTGTGCTCGCCGAGGAGCAGGTGCCGGCTGTGCTGAAGCGCTTCGGGGAAGTGCTGGAGGAATTGGAGTGCTTTACAGTCGAAGCAATACAGGCTTCCATCAAGCAAGTGCAGAAGGATACAGGCTGCAAGGGCAAGCAGTTGTTTATGCCGATCCGCGCAGCGCTGACCGGACAAACCCATGGACCGGACTTGAACCGCTCGCTGTACTTGCTGGGCAAGGAGAAGCTGATCAAGCGTCTGGCGGCATGGCGGTAAAGCGCGGCGGCAGGCGTTCGTTCATGCTGCGCCGCTAGAGCAGAACTGCATTGCCATCTGTACGGAATTGGGCTATGATAAAACTAGAAAAGGCGCGGAACAGGAAAGTAGGGCTGCGAACGGGGATGCCAGAGAGGGCGGACGGATGAGATGCCGGCTGGAAGCCGCCTATCCCCGAACAGGCCGAAGTGCACCTGGGAGCCGCATGGCCGAAGCCGCTTGCATTCGTGTATGCTTGAGCCCGTAGGTTATGCCGGTTGGCCCCGTTACAGGCCGCAGGAGATGAATCGTCAGCTGCCGCATCGGCAGTTCCAGATTCAAGCAGAGTGGAACCGCGTATCAACGCCTCTGCAGCTTAGGCTGCCGGGGCGTTTTTTAACAATAGAGAAGAATAGATAAAAGAAGCGGAGCTGGAAGAGGAGAAGGAGGGAGAAGCCGTGTTGCAAGGCATGCGTGAAGACATCCGCACCGTATTCGAGAACGATCCGGCGGCGCGGAGCATTCCGGAGGTGTTATTTACGTATTCGGGCTTGCATGCACTATGGGCCCATCGTGTAGCGCATTGGTTCTATCGCAAGCGGAGGTTCGGGATTGCGAGACTGGTGTCGCAAATCAGTCGATTCTTTACCGGGATCGAGATACACCCGGGGGCGCGCATCGGCAGACGGTTCTTCATCGATCACGGAATGGGCGTGGTCATTGGCGAGACATGCGAAATCGGCGACGATGTGGTCCTGTACCAGGGGGTAACGCTTGGCGGCACCGGGAAGGAGAAGGGGAAGCGTCACCCTACTATTGGAAACAACGTGGTGGTCGGATCAGGTGCGAAGGTGCTTGGCTCGTTCACGGTAGGCGATTATGCGCGAATCGGCTCCAACGCTGTCGTGCTGAAGGAGGTGCCCCCGCACAGCACCGTAGTGGGCAACCCGGGACGGATTGTAAAGGTGAACGGCAAGCGCGTCGACAAGCTGGATCACGGCAACTTGCCAGACCCGGTAATCGACATTTGCAGCCAGCTCCAGCGGCAAATTGACATGCTGAAAGCGGAGCTGCAGGGATTGGCTGCAGAGAAAGACAAATTGCTGAAGGAAAAAGTGAAGGATGGAGGATCAGTCTAACATGACGCTGCACATATACAACTCGATGAGCCGCCGAAAGGAAAAATTTGAGCCGCTGGCCGCGGGCAAGGTTGCGATGTACGTCTGCGGGCCGACCGTGTACGGCTACATTCATATCGGAAATGCGCGTCCGGTCATATTTTTTGACACTGTGCGCCGCTACTTGACCGTATTGGGCTATGAGGTCCGCTATGTCATGAACTACACGGATGTGGATGACAAGCTTATTCGCAAGGCGGAAGAAATGGGAAAGACCGTGCCGGAAGTGGCGGAGCAATTCATCCAGGCGTTTAACGAGGATGTGCGCAAGCTGGGGGTCGCTCCGGCGATTCATCCGCGTGTGACGGAAACGATACCCGAGATTATCGATTTCATCCGGCGATTGGAAGAAGAGGGCTATGCTTACGAAAACGGTGGAGACGTCTTTTACCGTACGAGCAAATTTGACGAGTATGGCAAGCTCTCGCATCAGAAGCTTGAGGAGCTGCAGTTCGGCAAGCGGATTGAGGTGGATGAACGCAAGGAGCATGCCCAGGATTTCGTCCTGTGGAAGAAAGCCAAGCCGGGCGAAATCTATTGGGAAAGCCCTTGGGGACAAGGCCGTCCAGGCTGGCATATCGAGTGTTCGGCAATGGCCCACAAGCTGCTCGGCGATACGATCGACATTCATGGCGGCGGACTTGATTTGCAGTTTCCGCATCACGAATGCGAGATTGCACAATCCGAGGCATATACCGGCAAGCCGCTGGCACGCTACTGGATGCATAACGGCTATATCCAGATCAACAACGAAAAGATGTCCAAGTCGCTGCATAACGGGGTCCTCGTTCATGACATTCTGGAGAGGATCAAGCCGCAAGCGGTTCGGATGTTCATGCTGTCGACTCACTATCGCAGTCCGCTCTCCTTCAGCGATGACGCATTGAAGCAGGCCGAGCAAAGCTTGAATCGGATACAAAACGCGGCGGACAATCTGCGGCACCGCATGAACGCTGCGGTTGCCCTCTCTGATGAGGACAGCGCAGCGGTACTCGAGAAGCTCGAGGAAACATTGAACCGATTCCATGCAAAAATGCAGGATGATTTCAATACGCCGGATGCGATTACGGCGGTGTTCGACCTGGTCAGCGAACTGAATGTGTACATGGAGCGTCCGCAAACCAATTTGGCTGTTCTGCAGAGAGCGGAAGCCATTCTGAGCGAAATGGATGCGGTATTGGGCATACTACGCGAAGAGGAACAAACGCTGTTGGACGAACAGGTAGAAGCGCTGATTCAGGAACGAGTCGAAGCCCGCAAGGCCAAAAACTGGGCGCGCGCGGATGAAATACGCGACGAGCTTGCCGCGCAAGGGATTTTGCTGGAGGATACCCCGCAGGGCATCCGCTGGCGCCGCAAGTAGGAGGAGACCACTTGGAAAATTGTTTCTATATTCCGCCCGCCAAACCGCCGGAACAAATCAACCCGCTTGTGCTCGCTTATTTGGGCGATACCGTGTACGACTTATTCATTCGCCAGAAGCTGATCGTAGGCAAAAATCATCGACCGGACTATTTGCACAAGCAGGCGAGCCGCTATGTATCGGCCAAGGCGCAGGCTGAGGCGCTGCGCGTCATGCTGCCCGCCTTGAGCGATGAGGAACGCGATGTGGTGAAGCGGGGCAGAAACGCCAAATCGGGAACAGTCCCGAAAAATGCGAATGTGATTGATTATCGGCAAAGCACGGCATTCGAATGCTTGCTCGGATATTTGTATTACAAGGAACGGCACGAACGGTTAAGGGAGATCATGGAGCTCAGTTTGGCGAAGGACGCAGGAGGGAAGCTGGTATGCGAAAAGACAAAGACAGCAAGGGGCAGCGACAGTTCGGCAGCGCCCGCAGCGGCAAGCAGCGGCAAGAGCGAGTAAGGAGCGGCCCGGCTCCCGGTACGGATGCAGAGGAAGCCGGCGCAGTCATCGCCGGCAGGCATGCCGTCATGGAGGCGCTGAAAGCGGGAAGGCCGATACATAAAATATGGCTGGCCGACACAATGCAGCGCTCGTCTATACAGCAGCTTCATGCGCTGGCCAAAGAAGCGGGCATCCCGGTACAGTCGGCGGACAAGCGCAAGCTCGACCAACTGGCAGAAGGCTTGCCGCATCAAGGCGTACTGGCGCAGGCAAGCGCTGCTGAATATGCCGAGGTCGAGGATCTGCTGGCAGCGGCGGAAGCGAAGGGAGAGCCCCCCTTTCTAATCATTCTGGACGAGCTGGAAGATCCGCACAATCTCGGATCGATCCTGCGCAGCTGCGACTGCACCGGGGCGCACGGCGTGATTATTCCGAAGCGCCGGTCTGTCGGACTGACCGCAACGGTGTCGCGGACATCCGCAGGCGCCGTGGAATTTGTGCCGGTAGCGCGGGTAACCAATCTGGCGCAGACGATGGACGATTTGAAGCGGCGCGGCGTCTGGATCGTCGGAACCGATGTGCAGGCCGAAGGGATGGTGAGCGAGCTCGATCTGACCATGCCGGTCGCAATCGTGATCGGCAACGAGCACAAGGGCATCGGCCGGCTTGTCCGGGAACGCTGCGACCTGCTTGGCAAGCTGCCGATGTTCGGACGCATCAATTCGCTGAATGCATCCGTGGCGGCAGGTGTGATCATGTACGAGGTAGTCCGCCAGCGGCAAGCGGCTCTATCCCGATGAAGCGGGTGGATGTCGCGTTATGGAGCATATACTGATAGTGGACGGCTACAATGTAATCGGCGCTTGGCCGGAGCTGAAGCGCTTGGCAGATACCAATCTGGAGGACGCCCGCGATCGTCTTATCGAGATGCTTGCGGACTATCAAGGATTCAGCGGCGCCCGGGTCATCCTTGTTTTCGATGCGCATCAAGTGCCCGGCCTCGGCGGCGCTTACAGCCAATATCGGTTGGATATCCAGTATACGAAGGAGAAGGAAACGGCCGATGAGCGCATTGAGCGGCTTGTGACGCAGCTGATCAACCGCCGCCGGCAAATTCATGTAGCCACGTCCGATCAGACGGAGCAGCATGTTATCTTTGGCAAAGGGGCGCTGCGCAAGCCGGCACGAGAGCTGCTGATCGAGCTGGAGGAAAACCGGAAGCTGGTAGCGGCGCGCGTGGACGAGCAGCGGCAAATGTCGAAGAAGAAAAACCTGCTTATCGGCGGCGTCTCCACCGAAATGCTGCAAAAGTTGGAGCAATGGAGACGGGGGAAGCCGAAATCCTAGTGCCAGCAAGGGATTGCGGGTAGGAAATGTTTAGCAATTGGTTGACGGTTGTCAAAAGGTTCGGGTATACTGAATTTATGTCTTGCTTAAAAACGGAAAGAGGCCGGGTCGCCCGGAGAATTCAAAGCACTTGCCCAGAAGGCCGGAGGGATATTCAGTGAGTCTCGACCTCAATGATTGGATTGCGAGCGATTTAGACCTCGTAGCAGATGAAGATATTGTCGAAGCTGTGCGTGAAGGCGACAGCGATGCGCTGGAATACTTAATTAACAAGTATAAGAATTTTGTACGTGCCAAGGCGCGATCCTATTTTTTAATCGGAGCTGATCGGGAGGATATTGTGCAGGAAGGCATGATCGGACTGTACAAGGCCATTCGCGATTTTAGAGGAGACAAGCTTGCCTCATTCAAGGCCTTTGCCGAGCTGTGCATCACCAGGCAAATCATCACCGCAATCAAAACCGCTACCCGCCAGAAGCACATCCCGCTGAATTCCTACGTATCGTTGGACAAGCCCATTTATGATGAAGACTCTGACCGCACGCTGCTGGACGTCATCTGCGGATCGCGTGTTTCCGATCCGGAGGAGCTGATGATCAACAAGGAGGAATTCAACGGCCTTGAGGACAAGATGGGGGAGATATTGAGCGACCTGGAACGCAAAGTGCTGATGCATTACCTGGACGGCCGTTCCTATCAAGAAATTGCGGTTGATCTGGACAGGCATGTCAAGTCGATCGACAATGCCTTGCAGCGGGTGAAGCGCAAGCTTGAACGCTATTTGGAAGGACGTAATATTCACATTTAGTCGGAACGGCATCCGGAAGAAGGGTGCTGTTTTTTTAGTGGTTTCAAAGAGTGGAAGGAGTTTCGATGGATTCGTGTCATAGCATGTATAATTGCAGGCATGCGGCAGGTTTAAACCGCGCCGGAACCGTCCATACTGGAAATATCCGTCTCTCGTCATCTAATCTGGCAGGATGATAGGGAAAGCCGACACTGGCCGTACTGTCTGCGATCCAAGCATGCTGCAAGTATCAAGCTTTCTTTCTTGACATGGAATAGGCCATGTGATAAAGTTTGTTAGGTAGCCCTAAATTAGCGCAGTACATTTGGTTGGATATAGAAGGTTGTTTCGGGAGGTGTACGGCATGCGGGTAATTATCACATTGGCTTGTACGGATTGCAAACAGCGCAACTATACGAGCACGAAGAACAAGAAGACCCATCCTGACCGCATGGAATTGAAGAAATATTGCAAGTTTTGCAATGGACAGACCGTTCATCGTGAAACAAGGTAGTTAGTTGGAGGTGCTGTAGTGACTTTTTTGGCTAAAATAAAGCAGGGGTTCGGTTCGACTTTCTCGTTTTTTGCAGATAGCTGGTCGGAGCTGAAGAAAGTGCGTTGGCCTAACCGTAAAGAGATGACCAGTTATACGATTGTCGTTATCGTCACGGTATTGATCGTAACGCTCTATTTTTATGTTCTGGACATGGGCATCACCGAATTGATCCGACTCGTGTTTGAGTAAGCGCTCCAAAGGTGGCTTGATTATGGATAAAAGGTGGTACGTCGTTCATACTTATTCTGGGTATGAGAACAAGGTCAAAGCGAATCTGGAGAAACGCGTCGAATCGATGGATATGACGGATAAGATCTTCCGTGTGCTTGTTCCGATGGAGGAAGAGCTCGTGAACAAGGACGGGAAGAAGAAAACCGTGATGCGCAAAGTATATCCCGGTTACGTGCTGGTGGAAATGATTCAGACAGATGACTCCTGGTATGTTGTCCGCAATACGCCGGGTGTGACTGGCTTTGTCGGATCCACAGGCTCCGGTTCCAAGCCGACTCCGCTTCTGCCGGAGGAAGTTGAAGCGATTCTCAAGCATATGGGCATGGAAGAGCCGAAGCCGAAGATTGACTTCAGCATGAAAGAGAATGTTCGCGTGAAGGTCGGGCCGTTTGCGAACTTCGTCGGAACGGTTGAAGAGATTCTCGCAGATAAGAGCAAGTTGAAAGTTCATGTGAACATGTTTGGAAGGGAAACCCCGCTTGAGCTTGATTTTTCTCAGGTGGAGAAAATATAGCTTTCCAACAAGGTCTATCTTTAGGGTAGACCTTGATTAGTGGGAGGGTACAATCCCGTCTTACCACAATCTGGGCAAGGAGGTGTTTTGCATGGCTAAGAAGGTCATCAAAGTTGTTAAGTTGCAAATTCCGGCAGGTAAAGCGAACCCGGCGCCACCGGTAGGTCCTGCTCTTGGTCAAGCTGGCGTGAATATCATGGCATTCTGTAAAGAATTCAATGCGCGCACGCAAGATCAAGCCGGCCTCGTCATTCCGGTAGTGCTCACCGTGTTCGAGGATCGTTCGTTCACATTCGAAACGAAGACCCCGCCTGCTGCCGTATTGTTGCGTGTAGCTGCTGGTATCCAAAAAGGTTCCGGCGTGCCGAACAAGACGAAAGTAGCAACGTTGAAACGCGCGAAAGTGCAAGAAATCGCGGAGCAAAAAATGCCTGACCTGAATGCGGCTTCCGTTGAAGCGGCAATGCGGATGGTAGAAGGTACTGCCAGAAGCATGGGAATCGTAATCGAAGACTAATTACGCTTCCTCAGTGGGAGGATTATCCGCTAACACCACTATAAGGAGGATACGAATATGCCGAAGCATGGCAAGAAATATCAAGAAGCGGCCAAGCTGATCGACAGCGAGAAGCTGTATGAGTCGCAAGAAGCGGTAGAGCTTGTGAAAAAAGCGGCTACAGCGAAATTTGACGAAACCATTGAAGCGGCCGTTCGCCTCGGCGTCGATCCGAAGAAACAGGATCAAGCCGTGCGCGGTGTCGTAGTGCTGCCGCATGGAACCGGTAAAACTAGACGTGTGCTAGTGTTCGCCAAGGGTGACAAGGCGAAGGAAGCGGAAGCGGCGGGAGCCGATTATGTAGGCGATCAGGACATGATCAACAAGATCCAGCAGGGCTGGTTCGAGTTTGATGTCTGCGTCGCGACTCCCGACATGATGAGCGAAGTGGGTAAGCTCGGACGGATTCTCGGCGGCAAAGGCTTGATGCCGAACCCGAAAGCCGGAACCGTAACGACTGACGTTACCAAGGCTGTGCAAGAAATCAAGGCCGGTAAGATCGAGTATAGACTCGACAAAGCCGGACAGATTCATGCGCCAATCGGCAAAGCTTCGTTCGATGCAGACAAGTTGAATGAAAACTTGAAAGCATTGATGGATGCTTTGAACCGCTCGAAGCCGGCTGCAGCTAAAGGCGTATACCTGAAAGGATTGGCCATCTCTTCGACGATGGGGCCAAGCGTACGCATTAATCTGCAGAGCTATCGCTAATCAAAGCTTGACGTGAACAGAATATCGTGATATAGTTATCGATGTTCTGCGTTATGGATATTGCGAAAAAGTGAATAAGCTTGCCGTAGACAGCAGGTGCCGGACGTGAGTCGGCTTAATATCCCGCCGAGGTGTTGCGATAGATTCGAATTTACACAGCCATGTGTGTTCTGAATGAATTCCAGCCTCCGTATGTCTACGGGGGCTTTCCTTATTTCTAGCAAGACGGATTGGTTTAGGGCTACCGGTTCCGTCGGCATATTTCGTCGAAGCATTAGTCAAATGGAGGTGTAACAAGTTGCCAAACGCTAGAGTTCTTGAACAAAAACAACAGCAAGTAGCGGAAGTGAGCGAGAAGCTTCGGGAGTCAGCGTGCACCGTAGTTGCGGATTACCGCGGTCTGAACGTTGCGCAAGTGACCGAGCTGCGCAAACAGCTTCGCGAAGCTGGCGTGGAATTCTCCGTACTGAAGAATACCTTGACTCGCCGTGCGACTGCTGCTACTGAACTGACTGAATTAGACGCGCATCTGACTGGTCCGACCGCGATTGCGTTCAGCCGTGAAGATGCAGTGGCGCCAGCCAAGATCCTGGTTGAGTTCGCCAAGAAGAACGAAGCATTGAAGGTGAAGGCAGGCGTTCTGGAAGGCCAGGTAGTGGACGCTTCTCAAATTAAAGCGTTGGCGGATCTGCCGTCCCGCGAAGGCTTGCTTTCCATGTTGCTTAGCGTGCTTCAAGCGCCTGTGCGTAACTTTGCGCTTGCGGTTAAAGCCGTTGCTGAAAAGGAAGAACCCCAACAAGCATGATATGCGAATCTATCATTTTAGGAGGATATTAGCATGAGTAATGAGCAAATCTTAGAAGCCATTAAAGGCATGACCGTTCTGGAACTGAACGAATTGGTTAAAGCAATCGAAGAGGAATTTGGCGTAACAGCAGCTGCTCCGGTAGCGGTTGTAGGCGGCGCTGCAGGCGGAGAGGCTGCTGCAGAACAAAGCGAATTCGACGTAATCTTGGCGAACGCTGGCGCTTCCAAGATCAACGTAATCAAAGCTGTTCGCGAAATTACAGGTCTTGGCCTGAAAGAAGCGAAAGAGCTGGTTGACAACGCTCCGAAGCCAATCAAAGAAAAAGTGTCCAAAGAAGACGCAGAAGCAGTTAAAGCGAAGCTTGAAGAAGCTGGCGCAACTGTAGAATTGAAATAAGAAATCGCACCTATCATATGTGCCAAGAAGCTGCCCCATCAGCAGAAGCCTGCTGCAGGGGCAGCTTTGGTTATATAGGCACCTATGCGCATGCGCAATTTCGACAACGCATGCGAAAATTCGAACAACATTTGCGGAACATGCCCTTGAAGGAGGCTTGGAACGTGAGCGACCACTACTATTCACAACAGCCGGGATCGGAGCATGATCGGAGATTGATTGAGACAAGCTTAAGCGGCGTGAAGCTTTCCTTCATAACCGATGCCGGGGTTTTTTCGAAGGGTGGGCTGGATGAAGGATCGGCCTTGCTGATTGAACAATTTGAAGCTGCGCCAGGCGCAAGGATTGCGGACGTGGGATGCGGGTATGGGCCGATTGGTCTCTACTTGGCCAAACGGATTCCGGAAAGTGCGGTTACTATGCTGGATATGAATGAGAGAGCTTTGGACCTGGCGAGGGAAAACGCAGCCAGAAACGGTATTACAGGAGTTCGCGTGCTTGCGTCCGACGGCTTGCAGGCTGTCAAGGAAGAGAAGTTCGACGCGATTGCAACGAACCCGCCGATCCGTGCCGGCAAAGCGACCGTGCATCGCATCTTCGAGGAAGCGCATGATTGTCTGGAGGCTGGAGGGGCATTGTGGGTCGTCATTCGGACGAAGCAAGGAGCCCCTTCTGCAAAGCGAAAGCTGGAAAGCATGTTCGAGCAGGTAGACGAACGGGCGAAAAATAAAGGATATCGCATCTATCGGGCGATCAAGTAATCTGTTTTTTTTGTTTGACTGAGAAAATTGGGTGTGTTATGATTATAAAATGTCAGCATTAAAAATGGGATGAGTGTCTTTAGTTGAGTAAAATGTCAAGCACTTTTTTTCCTGCTGTTATGCATAAAGTTGCCGTACTTTACGTATAATGTTTAGATTTTAGGTAAATCTACATAGTAGGGTAAAGTGTGCTTGTACGGGATAAAGACACAATCCATAGCACGGTCTAGTAGACTTAAGGGGTGAAGGAAAGTTGGCAGGACATCTTGTTCAATATGGTCGACGCGAGCGCAGGAGTTACGCACGGATCAAGGAAGTTTTAGATATCCCGAACTTGATTGAAATCCAGCAAAAATCATACGAATGGTTTTTGCAGGAAGGTCTGCGCGAAATGTTTCACGATATTTCGCCCATTCAGGATTTCACCGGCAATCTCGTCTTGGAATTTATCGATTACAGTCTGGGAGAGCCGAAATATTCTGTCGATGAATCAAAAGAGCGGGACGTAACCTATGCGGCGCCGTTAAGAGTGAAAGTGCGTCTTATCAACAAGGAAACCGGTGAAGTCAAGGAACAGGAAGTCTTCATGGGTGATTTTCCATTGATGACAGAAACGGGCACATTCATTATTAATGGTGCGGAGAGGGTCATTGTCAGTCAGCTTGTCCGCAGCCCAAGCGTTTACTTTAGCACGAAGATGGATAAAAACGGCAAGAAGGCATATACCGCAACGGTCATTCCAAACCGCGGAGCCTGGTTAGAGCTCGAAACCGATGCCAAGGACATTATTTATGTGCGCATTGACCGTACGCGTAAAATTCCTGTGACGGTTCTTTTGCGTGCGCTCGGCTTTGGCACCGATCAAGAAATTATAGATCTTTTGGGTGAGGATGAGTACATTCGCAACACCCTGGACAAGGACAATACGGATTCCACGGAGAAAGCGCTCATTGAAATCTATGAACGCCTTCGTCCGGGCGAGCCGCCTACATTGGACAATGCCAGAAACCTGCTGATTGCCCGGTTCTTTGATCCGAAGCGTTACGATCTGGCTAATGTGGGCCGTTACAAAATTAACAAGAAGCTGCATATCAAGAACCGTCTTTTCAATCAGCGGTTGGCAGAGTCGTTGATCGACGAAGAGACCGGCGAGATTATTGCAGAGGCTGGCCAAGTGGTAGACAGAAGACTGCTTGACCAGATTATTCCGTATCTTGAGAAGAGTGTCGGCTTCAGGGATTATAAAGTGACAGGCGGCGTACACGAAAGCGAAACGATTCCGCTGCAGCGCATTAATGTTTTCTCGCCTGTGGAAGATGGCAAGGTCATCACCGTTATTTCGAACTCCAATATTGACAAATCCGTCAAGCATATTACGCCTTCGGATATTATTGCGTCCATCAGCTATTTCATGAATCTGCTTCATGATGTGGGCAGCACGGACGACATTGACCATTTGGGCAACCGCCGCTTGCGTTCCGTAGGGGAGCTGCTTCAGAACCAGTTCCGGATCGGACTGTCGCGAATGGAGCGTGTTGTGCGTGAGCGGATGTCGATCCAAGATGCGAATGTCATCACGCCGCAAGCGCTGATCAACATTCGTCCGGTTATCGCTTCGATTAAGGAGTTTTTCGGAAGCTCCCAGCTCTCGCAGTTCATGGATCAGACGAACCCGTTGGCGGAGTTGACGCATAAGCGTCGTCTGTCCGCGCTTGGACCGGGCGGATTGACAAGGGAACGCGCAGGCTTTGAAGTGCGGGACGTGCATCATTCCCACTATGGACGGATGTGCCCGATTGAGACGCCGGAAGGTCCGAACATCGGATTGATCAACTCGCTGTCCACATACGCCCGCATCAATGAATACGGCTTTATCGAAACGGCGTATCGCAAGGTTGATCCGGAGACCAACCGCGTCACCGATCAGATTGATTACTTGACAGCGGATGAAGAGGACAATTATGTTATCGCGCAGGCGAATGCCGAGTTGAACGAGGACGGCAGCTTTGCAAATGAGAACGTCATTGTCCGCTACAACAAAACATCCGACAACATCTTGACGCTGCCGCGCGAGCGCGTTGATTACATGGATGTATCTCCGAAGCAGGTCGTCTCCGTCGCAACGGCGATGATTCCGTTCTTGGAGAACGATGACTCGAACCGTGCGCTGATGGGCTCGAACATGCAGCGGCAGGCGGTGCCGCTTCTCATTCCGAAGGCGCCGCTGGTTGGCACAGGCATGGAGCATAAGGCAGCGAAGGATTCCGGCGTTTGCATCGTATCCAAGGTGCATGGCGTTGCAGAACGCGTCAGCGCGAACGAGATTTGGATTCGCCAGGTTCAGGAAGTCGATGGCAAGCAGGTGAGGGGCGACTTGATCAAGCACAAGCTGCACAAGTTCCTCCGTTCCAACCAGGGAACCTGCATTAACCAGCGTCCGCTGATCAGACAAGGCGAAATCGTGAAGCCTGGCGATATTCTTGCAGACGGCCCTTCCACCGAAATGGGAGAGCTTGCACTTGGACGCAACGTCGTTGTGGCTTTCATGACTTGGGAAGGGTACAACTACGAGGATGCGATTTTGCTTAGCGAAAAGCTTGTGAAAGAGGATGTTTATACCTCTATTCACATTGAAGAATATGAATCCGAGGCGCGTGATACGAAGCTCGGACCAGAGGAAATTACCCGCGATATCCCGAATGTTGGCGAGGATGCGCTCAAAAATCTCGATGAGCGCGGCATTATCCGCGTAGGGGCGGAAATCGGCGCCGGCGATATTCTGGTAGGCAAGGTAACGCCGAAGGGCGTGACGGAGCTGACCGCGGAAGAGCGTCTGCTGCACGCAATCTTCGGCGAGAAGGCGCGTGAAGTTCGTGATACGTCGCTGCGAGTGCCGCATGGCACGGACGGCATTGTCG
Source organism: Xylanibacillus composti (assembly GCF_018403685.1). Classification (NCBI taxonomy): domain Bacteria; kingdom Bacillati; phylum Bacillota; class Bacilli; order Caryophanales; family Paenibacillaceae; genus Xylanibacillus; species Xylanibacillus composti. The sequence goes on along the minus strand of NZ_BOVK01000045.1, from coordinate 9,719 downwards.
TAGATGTAAAAGTATTCACTCGCGAGAATGGCGATGAGCTGCCGCCAGGCGTGAACCAGCTGGTGCGCGTTTATATCGCGCAAAAGCGGAAGATTTCCGAAGGCGACAAGATGGCGGGACGCCACGGGAACAAAGGGGTTATCGCACGCATTTTGCCGGAAGAGGATATGCCGTTCCTTCCTGACGGTACGCCAGTTGAGGTTGTCCTGAATCCGCTTGGCGTTCCTTCGCGGATGAATATCGGACAGGTGCTGGAGGTTCATCTCGGCATGGCAGCCAAACGGCTTGGCCTGCATATGTCGACACCGGTATTCGATGGAGCCAGCGAGATAGATGTGTTTGACACCATGGAAGAAGCCGGTATGCAGCGCAACGGCAAGACCGTGCTGTTCGACGGTCGTACAGGTGAGCAATTCGAACGCGAAGTTACGGTTGGCGTCATGTACATGATCAAGCTGGCGCACATGGTTGACGACAAGATTCATGCTCGTTCGACTGGACCATACTCGCTCGTTACGCAGCAGCCGCTGGGCGGAAAGGCGCAGTTCGGCGGACAGCGCTTCGGTGAGATGGAAGTGTGGGCGCTGGAAGCCTACGGCGCAGCGTATACGCTGCAAGAGATATTGACCGTGAAGTCGGATGACGTGGTCGGCCGCGTCAAGACGTACGAGTCGATTGTCAAAGGCGAGAACGTGCCGGAGCCTGGCGTTCCGGAATCCTTCAAGGTATTGATCAAGGAACTGCAAAGCTTGGGCATGGATGTGAAGATCCTGACCGAGAACGAAGAGGAGATCATCATGAAGGAAGTCGACGACGACGACGAGGGCGCTGGCGACAAGCTTAACCTGAACCTAGAAGGCGCTGAAGCTGGAGCGGAATAAACGAGTTTCATGTGATAGAACAAACACAGGGAGGGTTGCTCCTGATGGATGTCAACAACTTCGAATTTATGAAGATCGGTCTCGCATCGCCCGACAAGATTCGCTCTTGGTCCAGAGGGGAAGTCAAGAAGCCGGAAACGATCAACTACCGTACCTTGAAGCCGGAGAAGGAAGGCTTGTTCTGCGAGAAGATCTTCGGGCCGACCAAGGACTGGGAATGTCACTGCGGCAAGTACAAGCGCGTTCGCTATAAAGGCGTTGTCTGTGATCGTTGCGGCGTTGAAGTGACGCGCCAGAAAGTGCGCCGCGAACGTATGGGCCATATTGAGCTGGCTGCCCCTGTTTCGCATATTTGGTATTTCAAAGGCATTCCGAGCCGTATGGGTTTGGCGCTGGATATGTCGCCCCGTTCTCTGGAAGAGATCATCTACTTCGCTTCCTACGTGGTGACAGATCCCGGCGATACGCCGCTGGAGAAGAAGCAGCTTCTCTCTGAGAAGGAGTATCGCAGCTATCGCGAGAAATACGGCTATGCTTTCACTGCCGGAATGGGAGCGGAAGCTGTTAAGAAGCTTCTGCAGGATATAGATATCGATCGCGAAGTCGATATGCTGAAGGAAGAATTGAAGACTGCGCAAGGGCAGCGACGCAATCGTGCGATCAAGCGCCTGGAAGTGCTTGAAGCGTTCCGCCATTCCGGCAACTTGCCGGAGTGGATGGTCATGGACGTATTGCCGGTCATTCCGCCAGAGCTGCGCCCGATGGTGCAGTTGGATGGCGGTCGATTCGCTACTTCCGATTTGAACGACTTGTACCGTCGCGTCATCAACCGGAACAACCGCTTGAAGCGGCTGCTGGACCTCGGTGCGCCGGATATTATCGTACAGAACGAGAAGCGCATGCTGCAGGAAGCTGTGGACGCCCTGATTGATAATGGACGTCGGGGACGTCCGGTAACAGGTCCCGGCAACCGTCCGTTGAAATCGCTCAGCCACATGCTGAAGGGCAAGCAAGGGCGCTTCCGCCAAAACCTGCTCGGCAAGCGCGTTGACTACTCCGGTCGTTCCGTTATTGTTGTTGGACCGAACCTGAAGATGTATCAATGCGGCCTTCCGAAGGAGATGGCGTTGGAGCTGTTCAAGCCGTTCGTTATGAAAGAGCTTGTAAGCAAAGGCTTAGCTCACAATATCAAGAGCGCAAAGCGCAAGGTGGAGAAGGTCAGCCCTGAAGTGTGGGATGTCCTTGAACAAGTAATTAAGGAGCATCCGGTTCTGCTGAACCGCGCGCCTACGTTGCACAGACTCGGCATTCAGGCATTCGAGCCGATTCTGGTCGAAGGCAAGGCGATCCGTCTCCATCCGCTCGTATGTACAGCTTACAATGCCGACTTTGACGGAGACCAAATGGCGGTTCACGTACCGTTGTCATCTGAGGCTCAAGCGGAAGCAAGACTGCTGATGCTGGCTTCGGGCAACATTCTGAATCCGAAGGACGGCAAGCCAGTCGTTACGCCTTCTCAGGATATGGTGCTCGGCAGCTTCTATTTGACTGTCGACAATCCGGAGGCCAAGGGAACAGGTGCGATCTTCAGCTCGGCAGAGGAAGCGTTCGCCGCTTATCAGAACGGCCATGTAGCGCTCCATGCGCGCTGTGCCATACCGGTCAAAGCGTTGAAGAAGGACAGCTTTACGGAAGAGCAGAATAAGGCCATGCTGATCACAACGGTCGGCAAGATTATCTTTAACGATATTTTTCCAAGCTCGTTCCCGTACATTAACGATCCCAGCAAGAACAACCTGCTGTATGGAACGCCGGAAGAATACTTCGTATATGAAAAGGGCGTAGATCTGAGGGAACGGATTCTCAACATGCCGGTTCGGCAAGCGATTGGCAAGGAGAATCTCGGAGCGATCATCGGCGAGTGCTTCCGCCGTTATCACACAACCCAAACGTCGATTATTCTCGACCGCATTAAGGAAACCGGCTTTACGTATTCCACGAAGGCGGGTATCTCCATTGCGGTGGCGGACGTTATCGTGCCGGATGAGAAGCGCGCTATTATGAGCGAGTCCGAAGAGAAGGTCAAGGTCGTTACGAACCAGTATCGCCGCGGCTTGATTACGAACGACGAGCGCTATGACCGCATTATTGCCATCTGGAGTAAAGCGAAGGACGATCTGACCGACATTCTGATGAAGTCGCTTGACCGTTTCAACTCCATCTCCATGATGGTCGAGTCTAAAGCGCGGGGTAACAAATCACAGATCACGCAGCTTGGCGGTATGCGCGGCCTGATGGCGAACCCGTCCGGACGCATTATCGAGTTGCCGATCAAGTCGAACTTCCGCGAGGGTCTGACCGTTTTGGAATACTTTATTTCCACGCACGGCGCGCGGAAAGGCTTGGCGGATACCGCTTTGAGAACAGCCGACTCGGGTTACCTGACTCGCCGTCTGGTCGATGTTGCTCAGGATGTGATCGTTCGCGAAGAGGATTGCGGCACAGACAAAGGCTTCGTCGTTGGCAAGATTCACGATGGCCGCGAGGTTATCGAGGATCTGTATGATCGCCTGGAAGGACGCTATTCGTTCGAAACCGTCCGTCATCCGGAGAGCGGTGATGTTATCGTTGGCCGCAATGAGCTGATCGATTCCAATATCGCCGAAGCGATTGTGGCAGCAGGCATCGAACGCGTTCAAATACGCTCGGTACTGAGCTGCCGCACCCAGCATGGTGTCTGCAAGCGTTGCTATGGGCGGAATCTGGCAACAGGCAAGCACGTGGAAATCGGCGAGGCCGTCGGCATTATTGCCGCTCAATCGATCGGCGAGCCAGGCACGCAGTTGACGATGCGGACGTTCCACACCGGCGGTGTTGCCGGGGACGATATCACGCAAGGTTTGCCGCGTATCCAGGAGCTGTTCGAGGCGCGCAATCCGAAAGGGCAGGCCATTATCTCGGAAATCGACGGGGTCATCAAGGATATTCGCGATGCCAAGGATCGCCGGGAAATCGAAGTGGAGGGCGAAGCCGAAACGAAGGTGTACAGCGTAAGCTTCGGATCGCGCATTCGCGTCAGCGTAGGGCAGGAAATCGAGGCTGGCGACGAAATTACCGACGGTTCCATCGATCCTAAGGATATGCTTCGCATTAAGGGTATCCGAGGCGTGCAGAACTACATTCTTCAAGAAGTGCAGCGCGTGTACCGGAACCAAGGCGTTGAGATCAATGACAAGCACGTGGAGGTCATGATTCGTCAGATGCTGCGCAAGATCCGCATTGTGGACAACGGGGATACAACCTTGCTGCCGGGGGCATTCGTGGACATTCACGAATATGAGGAAGCAAACAAGGTTGCCTTGTTCGCGGGCAAGGAGCCTGCCGTTGCCAAACCGGTTCTGCTCGGTATCACGAAGGCATCTCTCGAAACGGATTCCTTCCTGTCGGCTGCATCCTTCCAGGAGACAACTCGCGTCCTGACCGACGCCGCCATCAAAGGCAAAGTCGATCAGCTGCTTGGTCTCAAGGAGAATGTCATTATCGGCAAGCTGATTCCTGCCGGAACAGGCATGAACCGATATCGGGGCATCGATATTATCGATCCGAACGAGCCGGAATCTGAGGAATTAGAGGACTTCGCAGAAGCTGTGCCGGTGGAATAATTGCAGCTTGACAGTGCGATAATCCGCATGCTACACTGTCGTAGTGTGCCAAAAACATTGGACGTTTGTTTGGGAGGTAAACGCACATGTCTGTGGATAAAGCCATTCAGGCTGGAACCATGAAAATAGGCACCAAACAAACGATCAAGCAGGTGGAAATGGGTGCAGCCGCTGAAGTGTTTGTGGCGAAGGATGCGGACCCTCGCATCGCGGGGAAAATCATCAACCTGTGCAAAAAGCACAATGTGAAAATGACCAGCGTCGAGACGATGAAGCAGCTTGGCAAAGCATGCGGCATTGACGTTGGCGCCGCCATGGCGGTGCGAATAAAGGATTAAACTCCGTTTTTATCGAAGGGGTTCGCCGAGTAGTGGCCTGAACAAGGCCGCGAATCTCTTCGGTAAAGACGTTTCGTTTGTCCAAGTATGAACCGCCTGGACCTGTGGGCTTAACATTACGTTCATAAATCGCTTTGGAAGGAGGTGGCGACATGCCAACAATTAACCAATTGGTGCGCAAGGGTCGTAAAGCGAAAGTCGTAAAATCGAAATCGCCGGCTCTGCAAAAAGGATTCAATGCCATGAAGCGGGAAGAGACAGACCTGAGCTCTCCGCAAAAGCGCGGTGTTTGCACCCGTGTAGGTACAATGACTCCGAAGAAACCGAACTCCGCCCTGCGGAAATATGCTCGTGTGCGTCTGACGAACCGTGTAGAGGTAACTGCATATATTCCGGGTATCGGCCACAACCTGCAAGAACACAGCGTTGTGCTGATTCGCGGCGGCCGGGTCAAAGACCTGCCAGGTGTTCGTTACCACATCGTTCGCGGTGCGCTTGATACTGCTGGTGTTAACAACCGGATGCAGGCCCGTTCCAAATATGGTACGAAGCGCCCGAAAGAAAAGAAACAGTAACAACAGGAATAATCTGACTGGGAAAGGGGGATGACTATGCCACGGAAAGGTCCGGTGCCTCGCCGAGATGTATTGCCTGATCCGATCTATAATAGCAAATTGGTCACCCGTTTAATCAACCGTATTATGATCGACGGCAAGAGAGGCGTTGCGCAAACAATTCTTTATCGTGCCTTTGATCTCATCAAGGATCGCACAGGCAATGATCCGATGGAAGTGTTTGAACAAGCTCTGAAGAACATTATGCCGGTACTTGAAGTTAAAGCACGCCGTGTTGGCGGTGCGAACTATCAGGTTCCGATTGAAGTGAAGCCTGAGCGCCGCACTTCGCTGGGACTTCGCTGGTTGGTGAACTACTCGCGTCTGCGCGGGGAGAAAACCATGGAGGAGCGTCTGGCAGCTGAAATCATCGACGCCAGCAACAACACTGGCGCAGCGGTGAAGAAGAGAGAAGACACGCACAAAATGGCCGAAGCCAACAAAGCATTCGCGCATTATCGCTGGTAAAATTCAATCAATACGAGTTAGATCGAGAAAGGAGACCCAATCATGGCAAGAGAGTTCTCCTTGGAAAATACGCGTAATATCGGGATCATGGCTCATATTGATGCGGGTAAGACTACTACAACGGAACGCATTCTGTTCTATACCGGACGTGTTCACAAAATCGGAGAAGTGCATGAAGGCGCAGCTACGATGGACTGGATGGAGCAAGAACAAGAGCGCGGTATCACGATTACTTCCGCTGCGACAACGGCGCAGTGGAAAGGTCACCGCATTAATATCATCGATACCCCGGGACACGTTGACTTCACAGTTGAGGTTGAGCGTTCCCTCCGCGTATTGGACGGAGCAGTTGGTGTTTTCAGTGCGAAAGAAGGCGTTGAGCCTCAATCGGAGACTGTTTGGAGACAGGCCGACAAGTATGGTGTACCACGTATTGCGTACGTCAATAAGATGGACATCGTTGGCGCGGACTTCCTGAACGTCATTGAATCGATGAGAGACAGACTGCAAGCCAATGCAGTTGCCATTCAATTGCCTATCGGTGCTGAGAATGATTTCAACGGGATTATCGATATTGTGGAAGAAGTAGCTTACTTGTTCAAGGATGATCTTGGCAAGGAAGTAGAAAAAATCGATGTGCCGGAAGAGTACAAAGCAAAGGTAGAAGAGCTGCGTACGGAGCTGATCGAGAAGGTAGCCGAGCTGGATGAAGAACTGACAATGAAGTACTTGGAAGGTGAAGAAATCACAGTGGCGGAGCTGAAAGCTGCGCTTCGCAAAGGTGTCTGTGACGTGAAGATCTTCCCTGTCGTTTGCGGTTCCTCCTACAGAAACAAAGGCGTACAATCCATGATCGACGCAGTTGTTGACTATCTCCCGTCCCCGGTCGATGTCCCTGACATCAAGGGTGTGCTGGAAGATGGCACGGAAACAACGCGCAAATCCTCGGATAATGAGCCGTTTGCGGCTCTGGCGTTCAAGATTGCGACCGACCCGTTTGTCGGTAAGTTGACCTTCTTCCGCGTATATTCCGGTATTTTGAAATCCGGTTCCTACGTATTGAACGCGACGAAAGGCAAGCGTGAGCGTATTGGCCGTATTCTCCAAATGCATGCGAACAGCCGTGAGGAAATCTCGGAGGTTTATGCCGGCGATATCGCTGCAGCGGTAGGCTTGAAGGACACGGGTACAGGAGATACGTTGTGTGATGAGAAGAATCCAGTTATTCTTGAATCCATGAACTTCCCTGAGCCGGTTATTCATATTGCCGTTGAACCGAAGACGAAGGCTGACCAAGACAAAATGTCTACTGCGCTTGCCAAGCTGACGGAAGAAGATCCGACATTGCGTGCGCATACAGACGAAGAAACTGGTCAAACGATCCTTTCCGGTATGGGCGAGCTTCACCTTGACATTATCGTTGACCGTATGCGTCGCGAGTTCAAGGTAGAAACAAACGTAGGTAAGCCTCAGGTTGCCTATCGTGAGACTTTCCGCAAAGCAGCTCAAGTGGAAGGCAAGTTCGTACGTCAGTCCGGTGGCCGCGGTCAATATGGTCATGTATGGATCGAATTCGAGCCGCTTGAGCCAGGAACAGGCTTCCAATTCGAGAACAAAATTGTCGGCGGTGTTGTTCCTCGTGAATACATCCCTGCCGTACAATCCGGTATCGAAGAAGCTATGCAGAACGGCGTACTTGCCGGCTTCCCGCTGGTGGATGTCAAGGCGACGATCTTTGATGGATCGTACCACGATGTCGACTCCAGTGAGATGGCGTTCAAGATCGCAGGTTCGATGGCGCTCAAGGCTGCCAAGGACAAATGTAGCCCGGTATTGCTGGAGCCGATCATGAAGGTTGAAGTTACGGTTCCTGAAGAGTATATGGGTGACGGCATGGGTATGCTGAACTCCCGTCGCGGCCGCATTGAGGGAATGGATTCCCGCGCAGGCGCTCAAGTCATTCGCGCGATGGTGCCATTGTCCGAAATGTTCGGATTCTCGACTACTCTGCGTTCCGGTACACAAGGTCGCGGCGTGTTCTCGATGGAGCTTTCTCACTATGAAGAAGTTCCGAAGAACATTTCCGACGAGATTGTAGCGAAAAATAAAGGCGAATAAGCTTTCGCTAAGCGCCTGAACGATTAAGGGTTTATAGGTCATTCGCCGCCCAGGCGGCGAAGACCGGTAATATATATTCTATTACTTAAGGAGGACATGATTTACAATGGCTAAAGCTAAATTCGAACGTACGAAACCACACGTTAACATTGGTACAATTGGTCACGTTGACCACGGCAAAACTACTCTGACAGCTGCCATTACAACTGTTTTGGCTGCAAAATACGGCGGCGGAAGCGCTGTTGCATTTGACATGATCGACAAAGCTCCAGAAGAGCGTGAGCGCGGTATCACAATCTCCACTGCACACGTTGAGTACGAAACTGACCAGCGTCACTATGCACACGTTGATTGCCCAGGCCACGCCGACTATGTTAAAAACATGATCACTGGTGCTGCGCAAATGGACGGCGCGATTCTGGTTGTATCCGCTGCTGACGGCCCAATGCCGCAAACGCGTGAGCACATCCTGCTTTCCCGTCAGGTAGGCGTTCCTTACATCGTTGTCTTCTTGAACAAGTGCGACATGGTGGAAGACGAAGAACTGCTTGAACTGGTTGAAATGGAAGTTCGCGACCTGTTGAGCGAATATGAGTTCCCTGGCGACGACACTCCGGTTATCCGTGGTTCCGCTCGTGAAGCTCTGTCGAACCCAACTGGCGAGTGGGCACAAAAAATCGTAGAACTGTTCGAGCAAATCGACAGCTACATCCCAACTCCAGAGCGCGACACTGACAAGCCGTTCCTGATGCCTGTCGAGGACGTATTCTCCATCACAGGACGCGGTACAGTTGCAACTGGTCGTGTAGAGCGCGGCGTTGTAAAAGTTGGCGACGAGATCGAAATCATCGGTCTGCAAGAAGAAGCGAGAAAATCTGTTGTTACAGGTGTTGAGATGTTCCGCAAATTGCTGGACTCCGCTCAAGCTGGTGACAACATCGGCGCGCTGCTTCGTGGTGTAGACCGCACTGACATCGAGCGTGGTCAAGTATTGGCGAAGCCAGGTACGGTTAAGCCTCATACTCAATTCACTGCTCAAATCTACGTCCTGACTAAAGAAGAAGGTGGCCGTCACAAGCCTTTCTTCACTGGCTACCGTCCACAGTTCTACTTCCGTACAACGGACGTAACTGGCATCATCACACTGCCAGAAGGTTCCGAAATGGTTATGCCTGGCGACAACATCACCGTTACGGTTGAATTGATTTCGCCAATCGCTATGGAAGAAGGAACTCGTTTCGCTATCCGCGAAGGCGGCCGTACAGTAGGCGCCGGCGCTGTTGCTACAATTCAAAAGTAATAGCTTCCCCTGAAGCTGTATGAAACTGCCCTTTCAGTCGCAATGACTGTTGGGGCAGTTTTTTATTGGAACATAAACAGGAGTCAGCATGAACAAAAGCCTTCCTAATCCTATTCGCACAATGTGCCAATTGGATGAAGGGAGAATGGCGGAGACATGTTGCAGAATGCGGACAAAATAAAGGGAAAAATGACCGCAATGTTTAAGCGGATGCAGGATCGAGTCGGAATAGAGGAATTTCTTGGTCTAATACTCGTCTGTATGTGCTAGTACGATGTGGAAGCAGCGAGATAAGACCTTGTTGTTCCTTTAATCAGGATAATCATGCTGTTCGCCTC
>NZ_BOVK01000044.1 GCF_018403685.1 Xylanibacillus composti | reverse complement strand
CGCCCATGCTGGGCGTACCACAAACAAAGCGGGCCCCGAACGGGACCCGCTTTGCCTGGCTATGCTATGCATAAAGCTGTTATTTTTGAGCGTTTTGGTTCTGCTTTCTTGTTGCTTGAGCTGCTTGGTTTGCATTTACTTCTTCTGCGAACTCAGCGTTGAATTGATTTTGCTGGTTTTGTTGCTGTTGGTTCTGCTTGTTTTTTGCCATAGCCCTGCTCACCTCCCCGATTGGAATCGGGACGACTGCCTCGTGAGTCGCGCCCAACCATTATTATGAGCGCAATCGTGAGCAATTATGTACGGCTATGGTACATGTTTGTATATTTCATCAGCTGGCGCTTCCCTCTGTGTAAACGCGCTTTCACAGTTCCCGTGGGCATGCCCAGACGCTCTGCAATTTCCAGGTCTTTCAATCCGAGGTCATACTTGTACTTGAACATGCGCCTCGTTTCGTCATCCAGCGCGTCCATCCATTCCTGCCATTCCAACTCTTTGAGCATATTGTCAGGCTGGTTCAGCGGCATATGAAGCCTTACCCAGCGACCCTCTGTCTTGCGCCGGATTTCGCGTCTTCTGATTTCATTCACTGCCGTTCGCCGCACGATTGTACTGGCCCAGTGGAACAGCTTGTCCGGATCCTGCAGCGTCTCATACTTCTGAATAATCTTTAACCATGATTCCTGTACGATATCCAGTGCATCTGACTTATTGCCCATAATCCTATAGGAGACTGCGATCATCTGTGCATATAAGCGATCCAACAACTCGCTTTGATTCATCATTGCCAGATCAGATCCCTTCGCTTGATTTGTCAAGCTGCAACATCGTCTCGTTTCTGTATGCGCTTACCAAGGAAGTAATCTTATTGTAGCACAGAGTGCACACAAAAAAAACGGCAGCATACATTTTGTGTGCCGCCGTTTCGGCAGGAGGAGCGGTCCGCTCTTCCTCTTCTGTATTTTGATCGGCAAAGCTGTTGATCCTAATGTTTGGGAGCAAATGCGCTGCTGACTTCCTTGAACATTTCCTCTGTAACCTTGCCTTCGCCGTATTGAATGACATACACATGCAGCTTTTTCTTCCCCCATTCCGCGTATACATCTTCCGCAGAAGGGTAGTAAAGATCGATCCGGTTGCCCTTGATTGCAGAGCCGATGTCCGCCACAATGCCATACCCGTAGCCCGGTATCCATAGCACGGTGCCAAGCGGGAATATGTCCGGATCAGCCGCAATGGTGGACAGTGCGTCTTTATCTCTCTGCACCTTCAACCCCGAATAGGTAATGCCGTATTGCGGGTGGTCGGGGGTTTTGCCAGTCGATTCATAATTGGCCGAATAGCCGGTCGCGATCACCTCTACACTGTCAAACTTCCCCGATAAGGTGCGCTCGCTCATTTCGTGAATCGGTATTTCGCCTGCTTCCTTGTCATCTGGAATCGGTTCTTCCTTCTGAATGGGCTCTACTCGTTCCGATGAAGCGACTGCTGCAGAATGACCCTCCTCAACCTTCATCACAGCAGCAGCTACATGTTTCGATGTGTAAGCAAGCGATGCTTCTTTCATGGGTTTGCTCGCCGGCAAAGCCATGAAGTCGGATTCGACTTGCCGCTGATCTGTCGCACACATAGAAGCCACAATGATGACCAGCATGAGCATACACAGCCACTTGCTCTGGTCAGACAACTTCATGTTCGTCCCTCCCCTATTAAACAAGGGTGTCCCTGTATAAGAAAATTTATACATGGACACCCTCCGGGAGGATCGGGCTTCGCTGTTCAGTTAATTTTGAACCGTTCTGTCCTGCAGAATCGTCTGTGCCGCTTCTTCAATCGGGGAGGCCCCAAGATCGCCTTCTCCCCGCTTGCGGACCGAGACGGTTCCTTCATTTTTTTCGCTCTCGCCAACGACGAACATATAGGGAATTTTCTCGAGCTGAGCGGCTCTGATCTTATAGCCCAGCTTCTCGTTGCGGTAATCCCCTTCTGCCCGAACGCCAAGCGCTTGGAGCTTCTCGGTTACTTCACGCGCATAATCATCATAATGATTGGAGACCGGAATCACCATCGCCTGCACCGGTGAAAGCCAGGTCGGCAAAGCCCCTGCGAAATTTTCGAGAAGGAATGCGGTCATCCGCTCCATGGTGCTGATTATGCCGCGGTGAATGACGACCGGCCGATGCTTCTGTCCGTCTTCGCCAACATACTCCAGTCCGAATCGTTCCGGCAGCAGAAAATCAAGCTGTGCGGTAGACAGTGTTTCTTCCTTCTTCAGCGCTGTGCGAATTTGCACGTCCAGCTTCGGTCCGTAGAATGCGGCTTCCCCTTCCGCTTCATAGAACGGCAGATTCAGCTCTTCTACAACCTCACGCAGCATGCGCTGCGACATCTCCCACATCTGGTCATCCGGGAAGTACTTCTCCTTGTCGGCAGGATCGCGGTAAGAGAGACGGAATCGGTAGTCGGTAATGCCGAAATCCTCATACACTTGGCGAATGAGCTGGATAACGCGGGCGAATTCTTCCTTGATCTGATCCGGTCTGCAGAAAATATGGGCATCGTTCAAGGTCATGGCCCTGACCCGATGCAGTCCGGTCAATGCGCCGGACATTTCGTAGCGGTGCATCGTGCCCAGCTCCGCAATCCGCAACGGCAAGTCACGGTAGCTCCGCATCTCTGTTTTGTAGACCATCATATGGTGCGGGCAGTTCATCGGCCGGAGCACCAGCTCCTCATTATCCATCACCATCTGCGGGAACATATCCTCATTGTAATGATCCCAATGGCCGGATGTCTTGTACAGATCCACATTCGCCAAGACCGGCGTATACACATGGTTATAGCCCAGGCGCTCCTCCAGATCAACGATATAGCGTTCCATGATTCTGCGCAGTTTCGCGCCTCTCGGCAGCCACATCGGCAGCCCCTGCCCAACCTCGCGGGAAAAGGCGAAGATCTTCAAATCCTTGCCGAGTCTGCGGTGGTCGCGCTTTTTTGCCTCCTCCAACAGCTGCAGGTGCTCATCCAACTCCGCTTTTTTCACAAAGGCGGTCCCGTAAATGCGCTGCAGCATCTTGTTGTTGGAGTCCCCGCGCCAATAAGCGCCAGCCAAATTCAGCAGCTTGAATACTTTCAGCCTGCCGGTCGATGGAACGTGCGGACCGCGGCACAAGTCGAAAAACTCGCCCTGATCATAGATCGTTATAACAGCTTCCTCCGGCAGGTCGCGGATAAGCTCCAGCTTCAGAGGATCGTCAAGCTCGGTATAGATGGCCAGCGCCTCTTCGCGCGTGACTTCACGGCGCCGGATCTCGAGATTCTCCTGGACGATTCTCGCCATTTCCTTCTCGATCTTGCTCAAGTCATCGGGCGTCAAGGAATGCTCCAAGTCAATGTCATAGTAGAAGCCGTCCTCAATGACCGGGCCAATGCCCAGCTTCACTGCGCGGTCGCCATAAATCCGCTTGATCGCCTGCGCCATCAAATGAGCTGTGCTGTGCCGAATGACTTCAAGCCCTTCCTCCGAATTCGGCATGACGATTTCCACATCCGCATCCTCTTCCACTGGCGTGTACAGGTCTACAAGCTTGCCGTTCAGTTTGCCTGCTACCGCATTTTTCTTCAGGCTGCTGCTGATTGACGCCGCAATTTCCTCCAGGGTTGTACCCTTGGGAATTTCCTTGGCCGCTCCGTCCGGCAGCTTAATGATCACATTCATCTGCTTCATCTCCTCATCCGATTTGGTTGATTCTCTTCTTGCCATAAACCAAAAAAAAAGACGCTGCCCCTGGCTAGGGGCGAGCGTCCTGTCTCGCGGTTCCACCCTACTTCGATAGCCGCCATTCCAAGCTAGGCAGCTTGAAATGGAATCGGTTACCCTCGATAGCTCTTCTGTAACGGGAAGTCCCGGTGATCTATACCAACGGAGGCTGTTCCAGCCTCTGCCTTCCAGATCACAGCTGCGAAGGGGTAAGCGGCTTGTCTTATTCCCGAGGAAACTTTCAGCCAGCGGTTTCCTTCTCTGGACGGGCAGCACAAGCGCTCATGTCTTCGGTCATGGCAGGTGTATGGAGTATCCAAGTTTCTCATTAATGGTGCTATTATAGCGGGCATCCCTAAGAAAAGTCAAGCGCCGCTTACGCGGTTTATCCGCCCTCAGGCATCCACCAAACGTGCGGATTCACCTCGTCGCAAACCCGCAAGGACATCCGTCATGGCAGATTAAGGGTGCCGCAATGTACTGCTTGTTCCGCCATGCAGCAAGCTTCTGCAGACCGGACAGTAGGTGCACAAGACGACACGGTCCTCGAAAATTTGGCGAATCGTCTTGATTACCTGCATGCCCGGTTCCTTCGTATGCAGATAAATCATCCGCGGGGATACGGTAATCAGCGTGCTCACGATCATATCCTCAAAATTTACGTCCTGATCGACGGTTTCGATCACAAAGCTCTCTACCGCACTCGGTTCCATCGGCTTGCCGTCCTCATCGAACAGCTGGAATTCATACTCGCCTTTGTGCACCAGATGAACAGCCGGCACCTTCGCTTCCTGAACACAAACGAAGTACTTGAGCAGCGTGATGAATTCGTGATATTGCTTATCCATCATGTATTCATCAATGGCATACTCGACGATTTCCCGCAGCTCCGTCCAATAAAACTTCAGGCGAAACCTCACGAAACCTTCCATGTTCAGCATCGTATGCTCCGTCAAATACTGGTGAAAGGCTTCGGCGATTTTGCCATGCCATTTCACACGCTGTGAAGCCGAGCCCGAAACATCCAGCAGCTCCTCGGGCTCATCCATGATCTGATAACAATATTGGATGATTTGCTCTACTTCCTGCTCCTCATAATAATCGAAATCATGCTGAATAATCGACCGAATCAAGTGCAATTCTTCATACCGAAGCACATAGGCCGCCAATACTTCCGATGCCTGTGCATAAACAGCAGGCCCGTCCTCTGTAAGAGCAAATGCCTCGCCCGACACTTCACAGGTCCAACATTCCCTATCCGAAGACGCATACTCGCGCTTGATCGCAATGTGCTTGCCAAGTTGAGCGATTGATTGCATGCGCTGGCTCAATTGTGCGTAAAATGGGTCGGTATGCTGCTGTGGGTCCAGCTTCAACGATATTGTGAACAGATGCAAGCCATCCACTCCCTTCCGCCGCTTTCTTTCCTAAAGTATATGGCCGCGGTCTTGCGGATATACGAAGAAAGCGATGGAAGGAGCGTCGACCATTAGTTCTGCAGCACGAAATCCTTGTCGGCGCGCTCCCCTTCTTGGAATACGCGCAGCAGTTCATATTTCGTATTGCGCTGAGCAGGAATTTTGCCCGCTTCGCGGATGAGATCCAGAATCAGGTTTGTATTCACTTTATGAGTGCAGGCTGCGGCAGAAACGACATTTTCCTCCATCATCGTGCTGCCAAAATCGTTGCAGCCGTAGGAAAGAGACAGCTTGCCTACTTCCGGTCCCATCGTCACCCACGATGATTGAAGATTGTCAATGTTGTCGAGCATGATGCGGGCGATCGCTACCGTCTTGAGGTATTCCTCGGCCCCGACACGCTCCGCCTTCAAATTCGTATTGTCAGGCTGGAACGTCCAGGCGATAAATGCCAGAAAGCCCGGAGTTGGATAGCCGCCGCGCAGGCACTCGTCCTGGGCGTCGCGAAGGCGAATCAGGTGCAATGCGCGTTCTTCCGCCGTTTCTCCGAAGCCGATCACCATCGTCCCGGTAGTATGCATCCCTACGCGATGAGCCGCTTTCATCGTGTCGATCCATTCCTGCCATGAGCCCTTCCGCCGGCTAATCTTGTTACGGATCCGGTCCACGAGCATTTCGGCGCCTGCGCCCGGCAGCGAATCCAGACCAGCCTCATGCAGCTTCTTCAAGACCTCTTCGGTCGAACTCAAGCCGGAAAGCTCCTGCATCTTGCGAATTTCGACCGTCGAAAAAGAATGCATCTGCAGCGATGGAAAACGCTGCTTAATCTCACGCAGCAGGTTCAAATAATAGTCGAAAGGCAAATTCGGATTGACCCCGCCCTGCATGAGCACCTCCGTGCCGCCAACATCAATAAGCTCCTGCATCTTCTGAAAGATCGCCTCGTTTGGAAGCACATAGCCTTCCTCCGAATCCGGCGAACGATAAAACGCACAGAACCGGCAGTATACATCACATACATTCGTATAGTTAATATTACGGCCAATGACAAAAGTCGTTATCGGGTCCGGATGCTTGCGCAGCATAATCTCGTTGGCCGCAGCTCCGATCTTCTCCACTTGATCGGAAGCAAAAAGCGCGGCGCCTTCCTCCAACCCGATGCGTTCCCCCCGCAATGCCTTGCCTAATATCGTATCCACATTCATCGGCGTTCCCCTCCGTTCTCTTGCTTCTATCATAGCAGAAATCATGAAAAAAAGCAGTGTCACGCCAGCGCACTGCCCTTTTGGGTTTTCAGCAATATTTTTTTCTTCAGCTCGGCAAATTTCTCGGCGTCTCCCTCCGGACGGAAGGGCTCCGGTCTGGCAAAATAAAAGCCTTGACCCATATGGACGTTGTTGCGGAACAGCACATCTGCCTCTTCTTCTCGTTCAACGCCCTCAGCAACCACCTGGCAGTTGACGTGTTCCGCGAAGAACAAGATCGCCTGCAGCATGGATTGCTTGGCAGAGATCTGGTCAATATTGGCGATGACCGAACGGTCAATTTTAATAATATCGGGAATCAGCTCCGCAATCGATTGCAAGCTGGAATAACCGGCCCCTGCATCGTCAACAGCGAAGCGGAATCCATGCTCGCGGAACGTCTGGATCACACGCGTCAGATGTCCGAAATTTTGGATCGATTGGCGCTCCGTTATCTCGAAGATAAGCTGATTCGGGCGCACCTCCGGCCATTGCCGGAGCTGTTCCAGCATATAAGTAAGCATCAACGGATGGCTAAGCGTAATGGGACTTATATTGATGAAAACCTGCTCCTGAATGCGGCGCTTCGCGATTTCCAGCAGTCCCTTCTTCACAACCAGGAATTCAAGCGATGACAGCACATCTGCCTGATAGGCGAAATGGAACAACTCCACAGGAGAATGGTAGATGCTCCCCTCCGGGCCTCTCGTCAAGATTTCCCAGCCGAACACATCCCCATTATGCAAATTCATAATCGGCTGCGCGAGCACGGAAATGTCCTCGCCCTGCACAATCCTCTTGAGTTCCCTTCGGGCTTCCAACATAAACGGAGTGATGGTTTTCGTCGCAAGCGCATGCGCATTGCGATAGGCGTCCATCGCTGCGGAACGCCTGTTAACCTGTTCGGCATCCAGCAGATGAAGGCCTGTCTGCACATAAGCCGGCATTCCCGACCTGTATTCCAGCGACTGCTCCAGCTCGGCGCGGATCGCCTCCGCCCGTTCGCGCAGCTGCTGCAAGCTCAAGTGCTTCCCTACCCTTACAAATACGCAAATGTTCTCCTCGCAGTATTGCTGCAAGGCGACCAAATTCGAGGCTTCCAAGTGTTGAACGCATGCTTGCTTCACAGCCAATTTGGCCCGGCTTCTAAAATCAGACAACTCATGCTTGGACAGCGATGAAGCGATCCATGCATAGTTGTTCCAGTGTACCAGCAGGATAGCGCAGGATTCGCCTTGGCGGTAGAGCTTGTCCAGCAAGGCGTGAACCGGGTCCCGAACGATAAAGGAGGGCGGGAAAAACTTCAGCATCCTGTCGGGAAGCAGCAGCTTGCCCCACACGCTTGCCTTGCGTTTCCAATCGGTCAAGAAGAAGTGATTTCCCCGCATGTGCTCCCTCCTCTATATTGCGCCCTGCCTAGCTTTCTCCATCATAGCACACGATTTGCACGGTGGAAATATGCTGTTAAATCTTTAATGGATTTCCTTATCCGCCGCTTCGAACGCCTGCGCCAGGTCGGCAATCAAGTCTTCGATATGCTCAATGCCAACGGACAAGCGCAGCAAGCGATCGTCAACGCCGACACGGCGTCGGATCTCTTCAGGAATATCGGCATGCGTCTGCACAGCGGGATAGGTCATGAGCGATTCCACGCCACCCAGGCTCTCCGCGAAGGCGATCAGCTTGATATGCCGCAGGATCGGCTCGATCATTGCCGCTTCTCTCATCTTGAACGAGAAGATGCCCGTGTTGCCGGATGCCTGGCGTTGCTGGATTTCATAACCGGGGTGTGTCGGCAACGCCGGATAGTACACCTGCTCCACCAACGGATGCTCCTGCAAAAATTCCGCCATTCGCACCGCGTTGTATTGATGACGCTCCATGCGCAGCGCCAGTGTCTTCATGCCTCTCATCAGCATATAGCAATCCTGGGGGCCGAGCACCGCACCGATCGAATTGTGCAGGAAGGACAGCTGATCGCACAGCTCCTGACCCTTCGCCATAATAAGTCCGGCCAGCACATCATTGTGTCCGCCCAAGTATTTGGATGCGCTGTGAATCACGATGTCCGCTCCAAGCTCAAGCGGCCGCTGGAAAAAGGGCGTCAGCAGCGTATTGTCGACAATGACGAGCAAGCCGTGCTGCTTTGCCCATTCACTTACTGCCTCTAGGTCCGTAATCATCATCAACGGATTCGTAGGCGTTTCAATGAGAATGGCTTTCGTATTCGGCTTCCGCAGCCGCTCCAATCCCTCCATATCGTTCGTATCGATATAAGAGGCGGTCACGCCGTAGCGACTCATGATCTGCTCGAGCAGCCGGTACGTGCCTCCGTACAGATCGAGCGAGACAAGCAGGTGATCTCCTTGCGAGAACAAACCGAAAATCGTGTGAAGAGCGGCCATTCCCGAGCTGCATGCATAGCCTCTGTCTCCAGACTCCAGCTCCGCGGCAGCCTCCTCCAGCACCTTGCGTGTCGGGCTCTGGCTCCGTATGTAGTCGAAGCCCGTGCTCTGCCCGAGTCGAGGGTGGCGGAATGCCGTTGCATGATAGATCGGGAAATTAACAGCGCCGGTTACGGGCTCTTGCACAGACCCGATTTGCGCCAAGCGGCTTTCTATCTTCATTACAGTTCCTCCTTTTATCAACCCGCGAAAGTGAAGGCTCACCTTCGCGGGAATGGCATGGTTCCTAACAGCGCTATTCCTATGCCGTGTTTCAGGACGCTCGCTTTTTTCCAGGAAGCCGCATACGCCGCCTCCTCAAATTCCCGCAGCCATCTCCTTGTAAGCCGCGTTCCAGTCGTAAGGCGTAACCTGATATACATAGTAGTTCAGCCAGTTTGAGAACAGCAGGTTCGCATGGGCCCGCCACGTGCTGACCGGCTTTTGGGACGGATCGTCGTTCGGGAAGTAATTTTTCGGAATCGCGATGTCCATTCCCTTCTGCACGTCCCGCTCATATTCCCACTTGAGTGTTTCCGGATCGTACTCGGAGTGACCGGTAACGAAAATATGCTTGCCGTCTTTGGAGGCGGCGATATAGACGCCGGCTTCCTCTGAATGCGACAAAATCTCCAGCTCCGGCACTGCCTCGATATCATCCCTGCGCACCTCTGTGTGCCGGGACTGCGGCACATAGAAGCACTCGTCGAAGCCCCGCAGCAGCTGGCAGTTGCGCACTGTGGGCACATGCGGAAACACGCCAAAAATCTTCTCAGGGAGCGGATACTTCTGCACGCCGTAATGGTAGTACAAGCCCGCTTGAGCGCCCCAGCATATATGCATAGTCGACGTTACGTGCTGCTTCGACCATTCCATAATCTCCTGAAGCTCGTTCCAGTAATCGACCTCTTCGAATTCCAGTGTTTCAACGGGAGCGCCGGTAATGATCATGCCGTCAAACCGCTGGTGCTTAATATCGTCGAACGTCTGGTAAAATTGCGACAAGTGCTCATGCGGGGTATTTTTCGATGTATAGGTTTTGGTGCGAATCAGCACAAACTCCACCTGAAGCGGCGTATTGCCAATCAGTCTCAGCAACTGGGTTTCTGTCGTCTCTTTAGTTGGCATCAGATTGACAATCGCGATCCGAAGCGGCCGGATATCCTGATGAAATGCAGCCGTTTCGTCCATCACAAAGATGTTCTCGTTCGCCAACACTTCCTTGGCTGGCAGGCAGTCAGGCACTTTGATTGGCATGGTCTTCACTCCCTTTACTAATCCATTCTTACCTAAAAAAGACCTTCCCGATGGAAAGGTCTTCATGACAAGTCAAAAAGCCTCTCTCATCTCTCAGAAACAACGTTTCTGCAAGATTTAGCACCGTGCACTGCGAGTCGTTCGACTGAGTGCCGGTTGCCGGGTTTCATCGGGCTAGTCCCTCCACCTGCTCTTGATAAGAGTAACGGATTTTCTTATATAATTAATACTACTTTAATGGAAAATCACCTCGGCGTCAAGCGCCGGTCTTCCAGGCGCATGCCTGCACCCGCACCAATTGATACAGCGATTGCTTTGTCCGCTTCCAGCAGGTATGCTTTGTATGGGAATACGCTGCTGCCATAAAAAGGAGGCCCCGGTACAGATGGAAACAAACGTACAATCAATCATCCCATTAATTGCAGATACCATCAAAAGCAAAGATAAAACACGGCTCCTCGAGGTGCTGGACGAGCTTCAGCCCTATGACCGCGCCGAAATATACAGGAGCCTGCCCGGCAAGTTCAGGCTGCCCTTTGTGCTGCTGCTTCCGCTCCCCGATGTGGCGATTATCGTTCAAGAGCTGGAACACGCCTATCAGGAGGAAATCATCTCCGTGCTTGGTTTGGAAAAGGCGTCGCGCATGATGGCGTACATGGAAAATGACGACCTGGCAGATCTGCTGTCCGGCCTCTCCATGGATCGTACACAAGGCTTTCTGACTTCCATGAACCAATCGGAATCGGAATCGGTTCAATCCCTTCTTCAATACGAGCCTGATACGGCCGGCGGCATCATGACGAACCGGTTCGTCTGGATTAAGGACCACTACGATGTTCGCGAAGCTGTAGACAAGGTGAAATCGTTCGCCAATTACGCTGAAAATATTTATTACCTGTATGTCTTGGATGACGACAAGCATCTTGTCGGCGTCGTCTCATACCGGGACTTGGTGCTCGCTGACGAGCGGGATAAAATCTCGGACATCATGTACAGGCGCGTCATTAGCGTGCCGGTGGATATGGACCAAGAGGAAGTTGCCCGTACTATGGAGCGCTACGACTTTATTGCCTTGCCTGTCGTGGACGGGGATAACAGGTTGGCCGGAATTGTAACGGTCGATGATATTCTGGATGTCGTCATGGAGGAAGCAAACGAGGATATCGGCAAGCTTTCTGCCACCGGCAAAGGAATAGACTTTCAAACCTCAGCCGTTCAGGCATCGGCCAAGCGTCTTCCGTGGCTGGTGCTTCTGCTGTTCCTCGGCTTGCTGTCCGGCAGCATTATGGCCGGCTTCCAGCATACCCTGGAACAGGTCGTAGCCCTTACGTTCTTCATGCCCATGATAGCGGGAATGACCGGGAACACGGGTACGCAGTCGCTTGCCATCGTCGTACGCGGGCTCGTTACCAATGATATCGATCGAAAGACGCTGCTCCGCTTGATAAGCCGGGAATTTGCCGTCGGCCTCATTATCGGCGTAGTGTGCGGACTGGCCGTTGCCGGCATCTCCTATCTCTGGCAAGGCAGCGGCTATCTGGGATTCGTCGTGGGACTCTCCTTGTTCCTGACCTTGCTGATCGGTACGATGACCGGAACCTTGATTCCGCTTATGCTCCACCGTTTTCGCATCGATCCCGCTGTTGCCTCCGGACCGCTCATTACGACATTGAACGATCTATTCTCCCTGAGCGTCTACTTCGGTCTGGCTACCATGTTTCTATCCAAGCTTTCATGACCGGACCAGCCGTTCCGGAACAGCGTTCTCGCATACTAGCAGAAGCGCTTGGTTAGTGAAAAATGAGCATTGCAGACCGGATAAGCACACGTTATACTATTCAGGTAATACGTTATTAGAGAGGTGAGACTCAGGTATGGACGCAGGACCGAGCGCGGACCAACAAGCCAAACCCAAACCAATGCAACAACATATGGAAATGCGCCGGCTTCCGATCCACCCCCGGGTCATTCGCAACTGACGGGCTTCTTTCGGTACGGGCGACCGGTGTATTTCCCCATGACCGAAAGGAGTGAGTGCAATCATGCGAGTTCGCCTTGTACAGCACGGGATTTTCACCGAGTTGGACTCGCCGACCAGAGCGCTGCAAGCGCCGGAAAGCGGCTTTTATTGGATTGACGCGTCTGTAGAAGACTTGCAAGAGCTGCAGATGCTGTTCCATCTTCACGATCTGGCCGTCGAGAACTGCCTTAACGAAGAAGAACAGCGGCCAAAGCTGGAAATCTATGATGAGAACGAACAGTACTTTATCGTAATTAACAGCATCCGATTTGACGATGAGCAAATATTTTTACGGGCTTTGAACATATTCCTGGGCAGGCATTATATCATTACTGTTACTAGACAAAAGATTAACGAGCTGCGTACAATCAAGCCGATTATGCTGACGGAAAAAACAAATTCCGCCGATTTCTTGCTTTACGAGCTTATCGATCTCGTCGTTGACAACTATTTCACAGTAAGTGACCGATTTGAAGCTAGAATCGAGAAGCTGGAAGCACTAGCCTTGCATCAAACC